>CAILDT010000617.1 GCA_903833025.1 uncultured Bacteroidota bacterium
CTCCAATTGTAATTGACTTCGAAAAAGAAAAGGAAGACGCTAAACCGGTGGCAGAAGTAATTTAATGGATAATTAATAATTGATAATTGATAATGAAGCCCGATAATAAATTTATCGGGCTTTGTTTTTCTGTACTTTTGCGGTGCGGATAACAAATAGATACGAATTTACAAATGACTTTTCTTTTCTTAAATCTTGGTGGTGGCGAAGTATTTATAGTGGTACTGGTAATTATTATGTTTTTTGGGTCGGATAAATTACCCGAAATTGCCAAAGGATTAGGCAAAGGCATTAGGCAAATAAACGATGCAAAAGACCAAATACAAAGCGAAATTCAAAAACATACGGATACTTTTAAAGAAGAAATAGAAAAACATACTTCGGATATTAAAACCGAAATTAATGAGGCCGGACAAAGTTTTAAACGCCAAATGGACGATGCCGCCACCGCAATTAAGGACGAAGGAAAGGCGATAACTGACACTACGAAGGAGTAAGGCAGACGCTACACCAAACGGAGTTTTTATTCCACCACTATTTTTTGTGTTGCCAGCAGTTTTTTTTCATCCATTACCTCTACAAAATAAGTTCCTTTGGCTACTCCTGTTAAATTAATTTCTGCTTCACTGCTAACTCCTAACTCATATCTCTTAACTAACTTGCCTTGTGCGTCCATTATTTTTACGGTGGCATTATGCAGTTGTTCCGAAAACTTTATTGTGGTTGTATTTTTAAAAGGATTGGGATAAACGGTGGTGGTTATTTGTTGTAATGTTATTTCGTTTATAGATGCACCCATTTCTGAACTATCGGGCGTATATTGATAAAAATCATTATAAAGTGGGTTGCCATCTTTGCCTCCCCAACCAACATAACCGTAATTACCGATTGAAAAGGAAGCGACCTCATCTCTCGAGTTGCCTGGGAAAGAAGCTTTTGTAACCCATTGGTCTGTTATAGAATTATATTGCCATAATGTTGTTAGGTAGCCACTCGAAATTTCACCACAAGTAACATATCCATAATTCCCGATTGAAAAATAACCATTGTCAACGAATTCGTTTATAGGAATAGTCGCTTTTTGTGTCCAATTATCTGTGATGGGATTGTATGCCCAAAAATCTGTTGGGTAAATTCCTGTTGAATTTATTCCACCTCCCATATACCCCTCACTATTAATTGAAAAGGAGATACCTTCAAATCTTCCTAAACAAGGACAGCTTGTTTTTTGAGTCCAATTATCTAAAGTAGCATCATATTCCCATAAATCATTCAGACAATTAGAAATAGAATCTATACCTCCAAAAACATATCCTTTATTATTAATTGAAAAAGGAAATGAAGCACCTCTTCTTCCCCCTCCAAAATCTGCTTTTTGTACCCAAATATTTGTATTTGGGTCATATTGCCACCAAGATTTTTGTGACATTGATCCCATTTGATTCCAACCCAAGCCAACATATCCTTTTCCTTGAATTACTAATGCTGTTGGTCCTTGTATAACGCCTCCACCATAATCTGCTTTTTGAGTCCATACATTTGAAAGTTGGTCATATTCCCATAAAGATTTTGACCAAGTATTCGACCAATATCCTCCTCCGCAAACATATCCTTTAGTACCTATTGAGAAAGATGATGGAGCCCTTAAACAAGAATCTGGAATACTCGCCTTCTGTGTCCAATTATCCGCACTCACATTTAATGCTGATAAAATAAGTACTGCACAAATAAGTTTTTTCATACTGCTTGGTTTTTAAAATTGATAAACAAAAGTAAACAAATCAATTTATATTACACCTTATATATATGTACTACCCCAAAAAGGCGAAGTGTTTCCCCAAAAAGTCTTTCCTCTTTTTTCAAAAGTACTGGCACTTTTGTAGTAATTGGTAGTAATTTTCCGAAAATTGGTAGCGATTATTTTAAAATCGGTAGTAAAAACATTCAAAATGGGTAGCGATTTTTGGAAAATCGGTAGTGATTTTGGCAAAAAGGGTTCTAATTTTACTAAAATCCTTTCCGCTTATTGCATAAGCAGAAACCTTTTTCAGACAAAAAGTGAGTGTTTATATGGTAATGGTGGCTGTTGGGGCTAAAAAGAGGGCTGTTTTTAGGTAAAAAAATGACTTTTGGAACTAATTATTATTAAAAGGAAACATAGGATATTTACTTATTTTTCATTTGGTTTCAATTAAAATAGATTTAACGGATTATAAAATGCAGTTTTGCAGTATAAATAAATAAATAAAACTAAAAAATTATGAAAAATCAAGATATTATTACCGATGCAACACATATGACTAAAGTTGATTTTAAAACTTATGGTTTAAATTTACTAACCGGTTGCGCATCTACTAATTCAAATTTTACTTTTCCAGGAACTATTTACACGCTGTATGTATCGCGATATAATGCTTGGGTTTTAAAAAACAGTGAGGGTGAGGTAACTGGCGACCACGTTATAATTCAAACTGCGGATGACAATTTACTTCTTGCAAAAGCGTCTTATTCATTAGTTGCTACATCGGTTAATAGCCAATCTTCGCACGATTTAATAAAACTTAAAAGTTCGGGTGGCATTTTAACTTCCGAAGGCGGTGCGTTGGGTGTGTTGCCTAAAGCTCTTATTAAAAGTGTTACTTCTTCTGTTGTTGAAGAAGCTACTATTTCAATTGAAACGTATGATAAATCAGTAGGTACAATGGTTTATTGGACAGATTTAACGGCGAGCACTCCGCAGCAAAACGAATTTTTTGCTCAAAAACATATTATCCATTTGGATGGTTTAATTTCTGGTCATCAATATGAAATAATAGTTGCTCACAAAGGTTCGGTAAGAAAAGTAATTCTTTCAAATCCTGTAAAAATTTATATTCAGTAAGTAAATAAAAGAACAAAAAAAATCCCGCTCTTTAATTAGAGCGGGATTTTTTTTGTTTGAAAAAGTGATGCTCTTGCCATTTGCGCCCGACCCGCGCGAAGTATACTTTTTTTGCCTTTGCGCCGCAGGCAATTTAATTAAAGAAAAAAAGATACCGCGTGTGGGCGGGAAATTGGTTGCGATGGAGGAGAATGTTGCCGCCCTTATTTTAATTATGAGTTGTGAATTATGAGTTATGAGTTGAGGGAGTAATTTCTTTTTCTACTTTTACGGCTCAAATAAATAAATATATATAATGAAAAATAAAAACATTGTTTTGTCGGCAGTAGCCATTTTTAGTGCTGTTGTTTCTTTTGGGCAACCAAAAATGATTGAGAAAGTTACGCGCAATGGTAGCGAACTTTTAATTCCTTATGAGAAATATGTGTTGCCGAACGGGCTTACCGTGGTGGTGCACGAGGACCACTCGGACCCGATGGTGTATGTGGATGTTACGTATCACGTGGGTTCGGCACGGGAGCAGGAGGGGCGGTCGGGCTTTGCGCACTTTTTTGAACATATGATGTTTGAAGGTAGTGAGCACGTAGGCAAAGGAAAACATTTTAAAATACTTACCGAGGTGGGTGGTACGCTTAATGGCTCTACTAACACGGATAGGACGAATTATTGGGAGATTGTGCCGGCGAATCAATTGGAAACTGCACTGTGGTTAGAGAGCGATAGGATGGGCTTTTTGCTTGATTCGGTAACGCAGGAGAAATTCGAGAATCAACGTTCGACTGTTAAAAATGAGCGTGGGCAGCGGTATGATAATGTGCCGTATGGTGTGGCGAGAGAGAAAACTCACGCGGCGTTGTATCCGCCATCTAACCCGTATTCGTGGCTTACGATAGGGTATATTGAGGATTTGAATAGGGTGGATGTGAATGATTTGAAAAAGTTTTTTATGCGTTGGTATGGTCCAAACAATGCTACGTTAACTGTTTCGGGCGATGTGAAAACGGGTGATGTGGTGAAGTTGGCAGAAAAATATTTTGGTACTATTAATAAATGTCCTGATGTGCATCCGCAAACCATTGCGCCTGTTACCCTTGCGAGCGACCGTTATATTTCGTATGAAGATAATGTGCGTGCGCCACAGGTTACGTTTACGTTTCCGGCGGTGGAGCAGTATAGTGCTGATGAGGCTCCGTTGGAGGTGTTGGCTGATATTTTATCGGGCAGTAAATCGTCTATCATTTATCAAAATTTTGTGAAATCGGAATTGGCGCAATCGGCGTTTGCAAATAATATAACGCAGGAATCTGTTGGTGAGTTTGCAATTACGGTGAGGGCGTTTCCGGATAAACGATTGTCGCAAATGGATTCGCTTATTCGTAAATCGCTTGTGGAGTTTGAAAAACGCGGTGTTACGGATAATGATTTGAAAAAATTTAAGGCAGGTTACGAAACTAATATTGTTTCTTCGTTATCAAGCGTGCAAGGCAAAGGCGGTATGCTGGCGGCTTATCAGACTTATACTGGCAATCCAAATTTTATTAAAAAAGAAATGGCTGCTTATAATAATGTATCGAAGGAAGATGTGATGCGCGTGTATAATAAGTATATAAAGGGACAGCACGCGGTTATATTATCAGTATATCCGAAGGGGAAACCAAATGTGGCAGCAAAAGATAATTTTACCCCTCCAACACGCAACACCAATGCGTTGGAAGGAGCGGAGTATAAAAATCTGGTTTATACAAAAGCAAAAGATAATTTCGACAGAAACATTCAACCTAAGCCAAATGGTGCTGTATCAGTAAAAGTGCCTGACTACTGGATGCTTAATTTTAAAAACGGAATAAAAATAATTGGCTCGAAATCGGATGAGGTACCCAGCGTAACTATACAATTGAATATAGAAGCGGGGCATCGTTACGAAAATATTAAACAGGCAGGCATCTCCAGTTTGCTTACCAGTTTGATGAGCGAATCGACCACCAAACATACAGCAGAAGAAATATCTGAGAAATTAGATTTGCTTGGAAGTAGCGTAAACATTCAGAATAACGGGCAGGATGTGATATTATCTATTTATTCGCTTACCAAAAATTTAGATTCTACTATCGCTATTGCAGATGAAATATTCTTTCATCCTAAATTTGATAAAACAGAATTTGAACGTGTGAAGAAACAACGATTGGAATCTATTGCCAATCAGGTAACACAGGCAACTACCATTGCGAACAATGTATATGCAAAGTTATTGTATGGCGATAAACATATAATGGGAGTGTCGATGTTGGGCACCAAAGAAACAATAACGCCGCTTACGGTGGATGATTTGAAAAAGTATTATAACGAAATGTTTTCGCCATCAATTTCTAACATTGTTGTAGTGGGCGATATTGACAAGGATGTGATGATGCCTAAATTAACGTTCCTTAAAAACTGGAATGGAAATGAAATAAAACATAATCCAGAACCACCAACACCAACCATTGACAGAGCAAAAATTTATTTTGTAAATAAAGATAAAGCACCGCAATCGGAAATAAGAATAGGGAAAATGGATATGGCGTATGATGCTTTCGGTGAATATTATAAATCAACTATTATGAATTATATTCTGGGTGGAGCGTTTAACTCGCATATAAATATGAACCTTCGCGAAGCAAAAGGATGGACGTATGGTGCGCGCTCTGGTTTCAGTGGCAATAAATTTATTGGGCAATATACTGCAAGTGCAGGGGTGCGCGGCAATGCTACTGACAGTTCGGTAGTAGAGTTTATAAAAGAAATGCGCAACTACGTAAAGACAGGCATTACGGAAGAGGAATTGGCGTTTACTAAAAGTTCGATGGGACAAGCAGATGCGCTGAAGTATGAAACAGCGCAACAAAAAGCTGCATTTATAAAAAGAATAATGGATTATAATTTAGAAAAGAATTTTGTAGATAAACAAAATGATGTTTTAAATAAAATTACGAAACCAGAAATAAATGCACTTGCAAAAAAACATCTTACGTTTGATAATATGGTGATAGTAGTTGTAGGTGATAAAGCAAAAACGTACGAAGGGTTAACAAAATTAGGATACGAGGTAGTTGAATTAGATGCGGACGGAAATCCTTTAGCTAAAGCACCAAGCAAAGGTGATGGCGAAAAACCAAAACCCGGAATGATAAAAGAAGCTATTAAAGTTTCGCCTGAAGAAAGAAAGTAAAAAACGATAATTTATACTCGAAACTTTAAGTAACAAATCTTAAATCCCTTTTTTGTAAATATATTTTCATAATGTGTTTTGATTGATGTCAGCACTTCATCTCTGGATGAAGTGTTGGCATACAAATCATTGGTGGCATCTAAAATCTCAAACTTATTTTCTGTAGCTACTTCGCGTGAGAAATCATAAAACGGCTCGTTGTCTGTTTTCAAATTAATTACTCCTCCTTCAATCAGAAACTTTTTATAGCGATTAATAAACATCATATTGGTTAATCTTTTTCGGACACGTGTTTTCTGAGGTTGCGGGTCGGGGAAGGTAATCCATATTTCATTTATTTCATTGGCTGCAAAACAAGCTTCGATAAAATCTATTCGAGTGCGGACGAATGCAACATTATTCATTTTGGTATCTACCGCTGTTTTCGCACCTGTATGAATTCGGCTGCCTTTTATATCCACACCTATAAAATTCTTATCAGGATAACGTTGTGCTAACC
>CAILDT010000618.1 GCA_903833025.1 uncultured Bacteroidota bacterium
ACAACTTAAAAGATCATGTGATACTATGGTGTTAAGCGGTTACGTGTGGGTATCCCAGAGAGTGTTTCGGTTTTAAAATTTTGAGTTAGGCCTTTAATTTTAAGATAAATCTATTCATATAAAAATATATGCCTATGCAATTTTACATGTAGCGAAAAATATTTTTTCACTATTTTTCTTTTAACTTTTGTTTAAAAAATGATGGCAACACCCTCAATTATACGAATGAAAGGTATTTTTAAGGTTCAGATTCAAATTTTTTTTTTATTTTTTGTGTAAAAAATTTCGGTTTTTTTAAAGGAAGTTCAGAGAGCTCTGTTAACCGTGTAAACCGTTCAAAGAGACCTACGCGTACAGTACCAGACTTTATTTGTGCCAGGGCTTGCTACGGAAATCCGAAATCGGAAATAATCTGGAAATCAATAGCCGGACAAATATATGTACCACCGGACAAATATATGTACCACTCCGGAGAGTCATTTTTTTTAATGGCGTCTCCGCTAAATCCTAGATTTGACAGTTAAAGAGTTGTCATTGATTGACAAATAGGGTATCATTTTTTTTGTTACCATTCCCTCTGTAGGATCCAATAAAGAAATGTGCATAATTTTACCATTAAAGTACTTAAAATTTAGGGAAACTGAGCATAGGGTTGGACGCCTCTGGCGCACCGTTTTTTAACTTTTGGTACATTTTTTGGTACACTTTTTGGTACATTTTGGCCAGAAAAAGGCTTCTTTTGGTACACTTTTGGTACAAAAAATGTGTACCTTTCTGGTACCCAGAACCCCTTATTTTCAAAATTTTCTGGGCTTCGCCCCCCATGACCCCCCCCACCCCCCCCCCAGGCCTTTCTCGAGGCCTCAAAATGAGTGCGAGTAAAGATGACAACAGTTTTAATGCATTACAGTATCAGTCATCGGTTGTTGTAAATTAGTTGCACTTGGAGCTGAACCTTATCGTGCAATGACATGGTTTGGAAATCCCCAAAAGCCGATTTTAAAATAGAAAACACTCTTTCTACCGATGCAGAAGATGGCTGCAACAACATACATAAGGTAGCAAAATCATACCAGGCAGGCAAAGTAGTCTTGTACTTGTCCCAGAAAGCTGTGATAGATTGGAGGAGCTCTGGAATGAGTTTGCCGGTAAAATTGATATTTTCACGAACACAACAACCGACATATTTACTAAGTTCAGCGATCAGGTTATCCAAAGTAGCCGCTGTAATTAGGTGGTACACTTCGACAAGGGGCTTTAAATATTTTCTCGTTGATGTAGCCAGATCTTGTTCTGTTTTCCAGCTTTGGTCTTGATGGAAAAAGTCAGGGTTGGCGAGCAATATAGCTTTGTACATTTCTAAATTTTTATCTCCCATAACCGTCGAAAAAAAGTAGTCGTGGCAAGGTTGGGCATAACTTTTAGCGTACTCCTTCCACGCAGCAGCATAACCTACATTATGAGGAGGTGGCAGAATTATATTTCGACTTGCAAAATCCAAAGACAACCGGTTCACATTTGGGTAATCCATCGTTGCAAACCGGGCGTCGAAATTTTGCCGTATTCCATCTAAAATCGAGTAAAGAGCAAAGGCAAGCGGGCCATCACCTTCAATGAGATACGTACATTGGCGAATTTGTAAGGAAACGTCGACAACAACAGCCAATTGCATTTCAATTATACAAAGCAAACGCTCGTCAAAACCAGCTGCTGTTGGGACTAACGTGGTGTACAAGTAATCCATATGTATACCAGACAATGAACCCGAAGACATCATTTTGTTAACCCATTCAGAAAGGGTAAGGACGCGTGGAAAAACCAGGTCAATACCCGGTATCGAAGCGGCTCCAGGAATAGGTAAGCGGAAAAAATGAAGAATAAATTCATCCGTTTCCTCCTGCGCCCACCAACGAATAGAATTGTTTTTCCGAGGAGTAGCACCCATATCAAGACGAAATAGTGCCTTACTTTGTGAGCCGGGCGCGCCAAATAACCCTTGAATGTGTTGAGAAAATATGGTAGCATCTTGGCCCTTCAGTCGGTTAAAGGATTTTTTGTTAACGGTATAGTTAGCCCCCATCAAATCAAGCCCGTGGGAATTACATTCCACGGTTTGAGATTTAAGCCCATCCGCATCACTTCGGTCTAACAATCCCACCCCGTCCATGTTATTCATAGAAGCCATGTTTGTGGCATGCCCATCGAAAGTCCAACAAACAAACTGCTTAAATTGAAGGCCCAAACGATTGACATCAGATATGAGAATGGATGAAAGTTGCCGTGCAATTTTCTCATTTGGCGACCCAGGGTCGAACATGGTAAGACTAGCATTGTATATCTGCAATTCAGTGTTTTCGTCTACATAACCAATATTGAAGGCATGGTGATTGAGCTTAAGAGGAGTCGAGTCGAAACAGCCCCAAAGGCGGCGCCCTGAAAATTTTTTCTTTAAGCCGTCTTCGTTATCGCTTGCAAGAATTGGTAAATAATCTTGTGCTAAATGGGTCCTGTCCGTTAATGAAATTTTTGCATGCCGTTCCAGAAAAGGACGAAACCCGTTGATGACATTGAGTGTCAGGCGATTCATTAAAAATTCTCGGACAACTTCAAGACGAAACTGGTGAGTTTCAACGCTGACCTGCATGCCCGACAATAAACCCGTATCCAAGCCTTTTTTAACGAGTGTTCCAAGAGTCGACTGATAGCCTCTCGTTTTAGATGCTTCAATACGATTTCTGGCATGCTTGGCCGTTTCTGTGTGATGTTCTTTCCAAGCGACACCCGGGCGGATATCGCGGAGACAAAGGCGACAATAAATATTTCCCTCAAGCGCCAAGGAACCATCTTTTTTTACATCACGCCGCAGTTCATATTCATCTCGTTCTGTAAGCTTAATGAAATCCGCTTCGCGTACTTGCTTTGAAAACTCCTTCATGGTCATTGTCAAACCTCGACGCTCTTCTTCCTGTTTTTTTGAAGCTGGCCCGGCAGAATTCTCCAACTTTTTTTTTTCCTTCATATTTTGGACGTTTTCACTTGGCTTTCTTTCGCGCATTTGTGAAGCAGCCTGGTCTTTAGTAATAATTGAAGCTGCGTTGATTACTGCTGCTCGTAATTTACTTCTTTCGTTTTCCGCGGTAGGAGGAAGATTTTTTTTAGAACTGCCGACCGGCAACTCAGGGAAACGTTCCTTCATCATGGTACGCAAATTGGCTTCCTTAATTTTTTTTGCCTGATAGGTGGTCAATGCTTTTGCACCCAAAGACTCGGCTCCACCTTGGACTTCATCTTCGAGTTCATCTTCGAGTTCATCTTCGTCTAGTTGGCTAAGGTCTCTTTCATCGTTTTCATCATGCAGAGTGTCTGCATTACCTGTATAATTTATAAGAACTCATTATTGTTGCATAAAAAATTGCAAGTAGTCCCTGAGTATGCATATGAT
>CAILDT010000619.1 GCA_903833025.1 uncultured Bacteroidota bacterium
AGATACGGCACAAAGAGCCACCTATCTTGATTCATTAAAAAACTTCAAGAAAAATGATTACCTTGAATCGTTGAAAAAGAAAAAAGTGTATGATTTATTCATCACTAGTTATACATATGATGATGTTAAGAAACGTCAATTAAATCTTGGTCTGGATTTAAAAGGTGGTATGAACGTAACGCTGGAAATTTCAGTTGCTGATATCATTAAGCAATTATCTAACAATAGCAACGACCCTGCTTTCAATCAGGCGTTGGCAAATGCTACTGCCCGTCAGAAAAACGACCCGAAAGATTATGTAACTCTTTTTGGCGAAGAATTTCATAAAGCAAATCCTAGTGCTAAATTGGCTATCAATTTTCAAACTATTGAATTGGCAAACAAAATCACTTTTTCTTCTACTGATGAAGAGGTGCTAAAGTTTCTTCGAGACAGAGTGGAAGATGCGATTTCAACTTCTGAAAACACATTGCGTGCTCGTATTGATAAATTTGGGGTTACTCAACCAAGCATCCAACGTTTAGCGTCTTCGGGTAGAATACTTATTGAGTTGCCAGGTGTTTCGGATAAACGCCGTGTGGAAAAACTTTTACAAGGTACTGCAAACTTAGAATTTTGGGAAACGTATGATAACAAAGAAATATATCCTGTATTAGAAATTGCCAATAAACGTTTAAAAGAGATTTTAACTCCTGCCGATACTACTATAAAGAAAGATACTACTGTATCAGTTGCTAAAACGGATGATAAAACGAAAAAGGAAGACAAAAAGTCGAAAGCAAAGAAAAAAGGGGATGATAAGAAGGTTGTTGCTGGCGATTCGGTTAAAACAAAAGGAGACACCGCTTCCCTTGCTACAAAAATGGATTTGAAAAAACCAGGCGATACTACTTTAAAAGCAAAAGCTACTCGTCAGGATACTATTAATGAGCAAAGAAAAAAGAATCCTTTGTTTGCAGTATTAGGTCCTTCTACTACTGGTAAAAACGGTGAGTTAGGTGCAGGTCCTGTTATTGGATTAGCGGTTGCTTCTACCTTTGTTCACGATACAGCTTTGGTAAATAAGTATTTGAATATGCCTCAAATAAAAGAAGTATTCAGAGAAAAAGGATTTGGGAACATCAAATTTATATGGGGTTTCAAGCCTGCGTTTAATGATACGGTGTTTAACTTAGTTGCTATTAAAATTTCTAATCGTGAAGGTAAATCTCCTCTTTCGGGCGATATTATTACTGAAGCACGTGTGGTATATGACCAAAATAGTGGTGGTGCTCCTTCTATTTCAATGAATATGACGGCGGATGCATCGTTAGTTTGGAAGCATTTAACAGCTGCTAATAAAGGTAAATCAATTGCTATTGTGTTGGACAACTCGGTGTACTCGTACCCTACGGTTGAAAATGAAATCCCAAATGGTAGCTCTTCTATCACTGGAAACTTTACTCAAGATGAGGCAAAAGATTTGGTAAACATATTAAAAGCTGGTAAACTGCCTGCTCGTGCTAACATTGTTCAGGAAGTGGTTGTAGGTGCTACTTTAGGGCAGGAGGCAGTTTCGAGAGGATTATGGTCTATTGTATATGCCTTAATATTAGTATTATTATTTATGGGCTTGTACTACAACAAAGCGGGTTGGGTTGCCGACTTTGCGATGATTGTAAATAATTTCTTTGTAATCGGTATCCTCGCTTCGTTTAGTGCGGTGTTAACATTGCCTGGTATTGCTGGTATTGTGTTAACCATTGCGATGTCGGTGGATGCGAACATTCTTATATTTGAAAGAGTGAGAGAGGAGTTGGCGGCAGGCAAAGCAACTGGATTGGCTATTAAGGAAGGTTTCCGCAATGCGATGTCGTCGGTAATTGACTCTCACGTTACGGGTTTATTGTTAGGTATTATATTATATGTGTTTGGTACTGGTCCTATTCAGGGATTTGCTACTACCCTAATAATAGGTATCGTTTCTTCTTTATTCTGCGCTATTTTTATTACTCGTTTAATTTTCGACCGTTGGTTAAATAAAGGTAAAGCTATTACTTTTGATAATAAATATACTGCTGGTGCGTTCAAAAAAATAAATATCAACTTTGTTGGAAAACGTAAATTGTATTACATCTTCTCCAGTTTAATTATTATTGCTGGTATTGTTGCTTATGTTGCTAAAGGCGGATTTACGCTGGGTGTAGATTTCAAAGGTGGTCGCTCTTATGTTGTTCGTTTCGACCAAACTGCATCTGTAGAAGCTGCACGTAAAGCGTTATCGGTTAGTTTTGGAAATCAGCCGGAAGTAAAAACGTATGGCGAAAACACTCAATTGCGTATTACTACTACTTATTTACTTGGCGATGCGGGTGATGATGCTGAACAAAAAGTGGAAGCTAAATTGGATGAAGGTTTAAAAACATTGAAAGTGCCTTACAAAGTAATGAGTTCGGAAAAGGTGGGTGAAACCGTTTCGAGGGACATTAAAACAAAAGCTATTTGGGCAGTATTGCTTTCTTGTTTGGTGATGTTTATGTTCATCTTTATTCGATTTAAAAAATGGCAATATGGTTTGGGTGCTGTGGTGGCGTTGTTTCACGACGTGCTAATTGTACTTTCCGTATTTGTTATTTTTGATGGTATTTTACCTTTCTCATTAGAAATTACGCAAGATTTTATCGCAGCTATTTTAACTGTAATGAGTTACTCGATGACAGATACTGTAGTTGTGTTCGACAGAATTCGTGAATATTTAACAGAGAAAAACAAATCGGATTTACATAAAAACGAGCGTGTGGAGGTTATTAATTATGCGTTGAACAGTACATTAAGTCGTACTATTAATACATCGTTAACTATTTTCTTTGTATTGTTATCCATCTTTATTTTTGGTGGAGAAACTATCAGAGGGTTTTCTTTCGCATTGTTAATAGGTATTGTAATCGGTACGTATTCTTCAATCTGTATTGCAACTCC
>CAILDT010000620.1 GCA_903833025.1 uncultured Bacteroidota bacterium
AAAATTGCGGGCGCGCCATCCCACTTCGTAGTGAGATTAATTTTAGATGACTTTGAATGACCACTGAGCATATCGCGAAGTGATTTGAGAAAGTTGATAGCACCTTTTGTGCCAGCTACACCAGAGTTTAGAACCTCATCTTCGATGTGTTCGAGATGAAGGTTTTTGCCTTCTTTATTTTCGTTGATATATTGTGATAGATTTATCATTATAATTGGATTCCCAATCCATATTTTGCTACTTTATTCCAAGTTGCTTTGCTTCTAAACGCATAGTCTTTTCCTATTTTAAAATTATTTGTTTTGAATACTTTTTTAGCATCGATAGTGGTCTGTATGGCCCATTTGGGCACACCTTCACCATCAAGACCCATTTTTATAACATACAAGTCCTTGAATAAAATTCTTAATACACTTTCGAGATTGAGTCCCTGCACAGAAACGATATACTTAATCATACCGTAAACTAGATTTGTAGCAGTATATCCTTCTCCATTCTTATCTTTCTTTTTATTTTTTGCAGTTGTTGATTTGCTGTCTGTACTTATAGAAGGAAATATATAATTTTTTAAAAATGTTTCATATGCTTTTTGATTAGACAGTCCAGATATTTTAGATAATAATATCTCTTTATTATTACTCAGTCTTAAAGCATCCGCGGACAGATTTGTTTTTTTGAATATATTAATTATATCATTAACACTGCCGAAACCAGATGAAGATTTTTTCATTAATAATAGAAGATTAAAAGTATTAACTACTCCAATGAATAGTCCACCCGTAGCCAATGATTTTAATACTTTCAACTCAAACGCTATTTTGCCCAATTCTCCTTTATCGTTTTTAGATATCTTAGCTAATCTAAAAATGAAATGATTAGGAACCAAGGGATTTGATGTTTTTGATATTCCTTTAGAACTGAAACCATAAAATTTTCCATCTTTCAGAAAAAAGTCATAAATTTCATAATTTTGTCTTTCTGGAAATATGATTGTATCAGCATTCTCTCTTGCTTTAAGAGTCAATACGGATTTTGCATAGAAAGGTCCTATAACCTCTCCGAAATTTTTTATAATGTCGGCGGGGTTAATTTTAATTTTTTTGAATAGAATTTTCAATTCAGATTCTTTGATAGATTCCGTCATGAAATTTATCAGTCCTATCAAATAACTTCTAGAGTCTTTGTCTATATTTGGAATTTCATTTACTTTTTTTAGTAAAATGCTTTTATATCCACTGAAAGAAAACGACCAATAAGTATCTGTTTCCTTCATTGGATCTAATTCTGGAATTGGTATGGCTTTCATTCCTTTAAATAGATTAGATGGTTGTAAGCTGTTAGGATTAAAACTAGCCATTTTCATTCCTCTATTATGTTTTATAGTGTATTTATGCGTCAAATAACTTCGTAGCATCCCATCTTATCTATGCTATAGACTACATTACTGATACCAAATTCGACAATAGCCCTAGCACATCCTTCACAGGGCCTAGCCATGCCCCATGTCCATTTTTTACTAGTTTCGGAAGGTCGTTTGACTCGACACACATAAAGTTTAGCGCCAACTATGTCGCTATACGTATAGTCTCGCAGTGCGTTTTTGATTGCATGG
>CAILDT010000621.1 GCA_903833025.1 uncultured Bacteroidota bacterium
AAAAAAACAGTCGGGGGAAGGAAAAAAACAGTCAGGGGAAGGAAAGAAACAGTCTGGGGAACGAAAGAAACAGTCGGGGGAATGAAAGAAACAGTCTGGGGAACGAAAGAAACAGTCAGGGGAACGAAAGAAACAGTCAGGGGAGCGAAAGAAACAGTAAGGGGAACGAAAAAAACAGGATTACAAATAAGTAAAGCATATTTAAGAAAACAACATTAAATGAAATTATTAAAAGACATATTGTATAGAGTGAGTTTGGTGGAAGTGGTGGGTTCGACAAATGTGGCGATAACTGCTGTGAGTTTTGATTCGAGAAGGATAGAGAAGGATAGTTTGTTTTTTGCAGTGAGGGGAACACAAAGTGACGGACATAAATATATTGATGAAACGATTGTGGGTGGTGCAATTGCAATTGTTTGTGAAGTGTTGCCCGAAAAAATGGATGCTAAAATAACGTATATAAAAGTGAGTGATAGTGCGTTGGCTTTGGGAATTGTGGCGAGTAATTTTTATGACAACCCGTCGGAAAAAATAAAGTTGGTGGGGGTTACGGGGACAAATGGAAAAACGACGACTGTTACGTTGTTGTTTAATTTATTTAAAAAATTGGGTTATAAAGTTGGGTTACTTTCTACGGTGAAGAATCAAATTAATAATGATGTGATGCCTGCGGTGCATACTACGCCGGATGCGATTGAATTGAATTGGTTGTTGAGGCAGATGCTTGATAAGGGTTGTACGCATTGCTTTATGGAGGTGAGTTCGCACGCGGTGGTTCAAAACAGGATTGCAGGAATTCATTTTACGGGAGGTGTGTTTACGAATATTACGCACGACCATTTGGATTATCATAAAACTTTTGATGAATATATAAAAGCGAAAAAGAGATTTTTTGATGGATTGAGTAGTGATGCGTTTGCGTTAACAAATAAGGATGATGCGAATGGAAATGTGATGTTGCAAAATACTAGGGCGAATAAAAAAACATATTCGCTTCGCGGAATGGCCGATTATAGGTGCAAAGTGGTGGAGAATCAATTTACGGGCTTGCAGTTGAATATTGATAATACGGAAGTGTGGAGTAAATTGATTGGAAGTTTTAATGCTTACAACCTGCTGGCGGTATACGCTACAGCGATTTTGTTGAAAGAAGATAAAACAAATGTGCTTACTACTTTGAGTTCGCTTAGTGCTGTAGAGGGAAGATTTCAGTATGTGAGAACGGAGAATGGAATTATTGGAATAGTTGATTATGCGCATACTCCGGACGCTTTAATAAATGTTTTGAAAACGATTGCAGATATACGAACGGGAAATGAGCAGGTGATAACTGTTGTGGGATGTGGCGGAGATAGGGACGTAACGAAGCGACCGATGATGGCGAAGACAGCTTGTGATTTTAGTAATAAGGTGATTCTTACATCTGATAACCCTCGAAGTGAGGAGCCAGATGCGATAATACGTGATATGCAGCAAGGTGTGGATGTGATAAATAATAAAAAAACTATTTCAATTACGAATAGAAGTGAGGCGATAAAAACGGCGTGCTCTTATGCAAACGAAGGAGATATAATACTTGTGGCGGGTAAGGGACACGAAAAATATCAGGAGATAAAAGGGGTGAAATATCCTTTTGATGATTTGGAAGTGTTGCAGCAAAACTTAAAATTATTTGAGAAATAATGTTCTACTACTTATTTGATTATTTACATAAAAGATTCGACTTGCCTGGAGCAGGTGTGTTTCACTATATCTCTTTCAGAGCAGCTATGGCGTTGATAGTATCGCTGTTGATTTCGATGGTATTTGGGAAACGGATTATTAATTTATTACATCGGAAACAAGTTGGAGAAACGGTGAGGGATTTAGGATTGCAAGGGCAATTAGAAAAAAAGGGAACACCTACAATGGGTGGATTGATAATACTTTCGGCGATACTGATACCATCGTTATTATTTACAAGATTGGATAATGTATATATCGTTTTGATGTTGATTTCAACTGTATGGCTTGGTGCAATTGGATTTATAGATGATTATATTAAAGTATTTAAGAAAGATAAAAAGGGATTGCAAGGAAAATTTAAGGTGCTAGGACAGGTTGGAATAGGGCTGATAGTAGGGATAACGCTTTATTGCAATAGTCACGTGGTGGTGAAAGAGAAATTGAAAAGAAGTGTTTCGGTGGAGGCGGTTTATGGTACACAACAGATATCGACGTTACCAGTGTATTCGCAAGAGGAAACGAAATCGATGACGACAACGATACCGTTTGTAAAAAATAATGAGCTTGATTATTCGTCGTGGCTTTCGTTTTTGGGAGCGGGATATAAAAAATGGGCGTGGTTAATTTTTATTCCTGTTGTGATAATAATAGTAACGGCGGTATCGAATGGTGCAAATATAACAGATGGGATAGATGGGCTTGCAACAGGGACATCGGCTATTATAGGTGTGGTGCTTGGGATATTGGCTTACGTGTCGGGTAATACGGTGTTCGCGGATTATTTGAATATAATGTATATACCAAATTCAGGGGAGTTGGTGGTATATATTGCTGCATTTGTTGGGGCGTGTATCGGTTTCTTGTGGTACAACTCTTTTCCTGCACAAGTGTTTATGGGAGATACAGGGAGTTTGGCATTGGGAGGAATAATAGCAGTGTTTGCAATTGCGATTCGGAAGGAATTATTGATACCGATACTATGTGGAATATTTTTAGTTGAAAATCTATCGGTGATGATGCAGGTTGGGTACTTTAAACGAATGAAGAAAAAATTTGGAGTAGAGTATGCACGCGAAAACCGATTGTTTAAGATGGCGCCGTTGCATCATCATTATCAAAAATTAGGGATGCACGAATCGAAAATTGTTTTTCGGTTTATGATTATTGGGATTATGTTGGCGGCTTTGACGATAGTAACATTGAAGTTGAGGTAAGATGAAACGCCTTGTAATACTTGGTGGTGGAGAGAGCGGAGTGGGCGCGGCGGTGCTGGCTAAAAAAAAAGGATTTGAAGTTTTTCTTTCCGATAAAGGAAAGATAAAAGATAAATACAAAGACGTTCTTTCAAAAAATGATGTGGAGTGGGAGGAGGAAAAGCATACAGAGGCGAAGATTTTAAATGCTGATGAAGTGGTGAAAAGTCCAGGGATTCCTGATGATGCAGAGATGATAAAATTGCTGAAACAAAAAAGTATTGCTGTGATTTCGGAAATTGAATTTGCGGGGAGATATACGAAGGCAAAGAAAATCTGTGTTACAGGAAGCAATGGGAAAACAACTACAACACTGCTGATTTATCATATACTGAAAAGGGCGGGATACAATGTGGGGTTAGCTGGGAATGTAGGAAATAGCTTTGCGATGCAGGTGGCAGAGAATGATTTTGATTATTATGTTTTGGAGTTGAGCAGTTTTCAGTTGGATGGGATGTTTGAGTTTAAAGCGGAGATAGCAATACTGCTAAACATTACGCCCGACCATTTGGACAGGTATGATAATAAAATGGAAAAGTATGCGGATTCGAAATTTAGAATTGTGCAAAATCAGACGGAGTTGGACGCATTTATTTTTTGTGTGGATGATGAGGTAACGAGGGAAAGGATTCGGCATAAAGAGATAAAAGCGAAACAGTATCCTTTTTCGATAAAACAAAAAGTAGAACAAGGGGCATTTATAAATGAAAATAATCAATTAATAATAAATACAAATAAACAAAACGAAATAATTATGACAATACAAGAACTAGCATTACAAGGGAAACACAACCTTTACAATTCGATGGCAGCAGGAGTTGCCGGGAAACTGGTAGATATCAGAAAAGATAGTATCAGAGAAAGTATGTCGGATTTTCATAATATCGACCATCGGTTGGAATTAGTTGGTAACATTCACGGTGTTGAGTATATTAATGACTCGAAGGCGACGAATGTGAACTCGACGTGGTATGCGTTGGAGAGTATGGAAAACCCTGTAATCCTTATTTTGGGAGGGGTGGATAAGGGAAATGATTATTCTATGTTGGATGATTTGGTGAAGGAAAAAGTGAAGGCGATAATTTGTTTGGGTGCTGATAATAAAAAAATTATTAAGGCATTTGGAGGGATGGTGGAAACTATTGTGGAAGCAAAATCGGCGACGGAAGCGGTGGCTCAGGCTTATAAAATGGGGAAGAAGGGGGATACGGTTTTGTTGTCGCCGGCTTGTGCGAGTTTTGATTTGTTTGAGAATTATGAGGATAGAGGGACGCAGTTTAAGAAGGCGGTGAGGGCGTTGTAGGGAAATTGAGAATAGTTGGAAGTATTTACGTAGTGGCGGGACGCCACTAAATAAAAGGCACGAGCGGGACGCTCGCGACAGCGGAGGGAATTACCACCCCCGCCCCCCCCTCCTTGAAAAAAGGAGGGGGAGATAGGAGGTGAAATTGTTTGGAAAGAGGTAGGGAAAGTTGGGAGGGAGAGAGAGAAAGTTGGGAAAGAGAGGCTTGGTTTTGAGAGGGAGAGGCATAATTTTGGGAAGGAGAGGCTTGATTTTGAGAGGGAGGGGCTTAATTTTGAGAAAGAGAGGCTTAGTTTTGATGAGGAGAGACTTAATTTTGAGAAGGAGCGGCTTAGTTTTGATGAGGAGAGGCTTAATTTTGGGAAAGAGAGGCTTGATTTTGAGAAGGAGAGGCTTAGTTTTGACAGGGAGATGCCACTTTTGGGAAATGGGAAGAAGCAAAATAATTGAAAATTAATGATATATGAAATTGGGGTGGCGAGGAGGTGATAGGAACACGGATTTTTTATGATTGTTAAGATGAAAAATGATTTTGATGGAATTGATGGGGTTAATGAAAGGTGATATGAAACGATGTGGTGAATTTTTAGCCCCGACCCGCGCGAAGTATCCTTTTTTTGCGATGGCGCCGCAGGCAGAAATTAAAGAAAAAAAGATACCGCGTGTGGGCGGGTGGAATGGTGCGATGAAATGGGATGGTGGTGCTTCAAAAATTTTACCTCACCCACTTACCCTCTCCTTAAAAAAGGAGAGGGGTGACAAGGTGTGAATGTGTTTTTTGGAAAATGTAAAAATGATTAAGAAATAAATGAATTTATTTAAACATACAAAAGGTGATATTGTGATTTGGACGGTGGTGTTGCTGCTGTCGTTATTATCTGTTTTGGTGGTTTATAGTTCGGTGGTGGCTTTGGCGTATCATTATAAGGATGGTGATACGGGGTCGTATTTGCGGAAACATATTTTTATTGTTGGCTCGGGAATTTTTTTGATGTATTTGATTCATAAGGTTAAATACTCTTATTTTTCGCGGATTTCGCAGATTGCGATTTTGCTGGCAGCACCTTTATTGTTATATACTTTGATGAAGGGAGTGAGTTCGGGGGAGGCGAGCAGGTGGTTGGCGATTCCAGGAACGTCATTAACATTTCAGACTTCGGACTTTGCGAAACTGGCTTTGATAACTTATGTTGCGAGGATGTTGCACATAAAACAGGATGTGATAAAGGATTTTAAAACGGCATTTTTGCCTGTTGTGATTCCTGTAATTATTATTTGTGGATTGATACTTCCGGCAAATTTTTCTACGTCTGCTTTATTATTTTTGACTTGTTTGATATTGATGTTTGTGGGTAGAATAAATACAAAACATTTGCTTATGCTGATGGGTTCGGGAATAGTTTTCGTTGCGATATTGATTACAATAATTGTGAAATTTCCGAATGCTATTCCGAGAGGGGCAACGTGGAAGGCGCGACTGGATAACTATTGGAGTGGTGATAGTCAAACTAATTTTCAATCGGAACAAGCGAAAATTGCAATTGCAACAGGAAGTGTATTTGGAAAAGGACCGGGAAATAGTACGCAACGAAATTTTTTGCCACAAGCTTCTTCGGATTTTATTTTTGCAATTGTGATAGAAGAATGGGGATTGGTGTTTGCGATTATGATTGTGTTTTTGTACGTGATTCTGCTTTTTCGAGGAGTGAGAATTGCGAATAAGAGCGAGAAAACATTTGGTAGTTTTCTTGCGATTGGATTAACATTTAGTCTGGTTTTTCAGGCAATGATAAATATGGCAGTGGCGGTAAATATATTTCCGGTAACGGGACAACCATTGCCATTAGTGAGTATGGGAGGGACGTCGATTTGGTTTACGAGTATTTCTATTGGAATAATTTTGAGTGTGAGTAGAGAAATTGAAAGTTCGAAACAAATAAAAGAAACCGTTGCAACAGCTTAAAATAATATTGAGCGGAGGAGGAACAGGGGGACATATATTTCCTGCTGTAGCAATTGCGAATGCTATAAAAGTATTGCGACCTGATACTGAATTTTTATTTGTAGGAGCAGAAGGAAAAATGGAAATGGAGAAAGTGCCAGCGGCAGGATATAAAATTGTAGGGCTTTGGATAAGCGGGTTTCAGAGGAAGATTACGATGTCGAATTTGGCTTTTCCATTTAAAGTAATAAGTAGTTTGAAGAAGGCGAAAAAAATATTTAAGACGTTTAAACCGGATGCAGTTATAGGAACGGGTGGTTTTGCAAGCGGACCGATGCTTAATGTTGCAACGAAATATAGAGCAGTTACTTTGATTCAGGAACAAAATTCGTATCCCGGGATTACCAATAAAATACTTTCAAAAAAAGTTGACAGGATTTGTGTTGCTTATAGTGGGATGGAAAAATATTTTCCGAAGGAGAAAATATTACTGACTGGAAATCCGGTGAGGCAAGATATATTAAATTTGGAGGGTAAACGAGAAAGAGGATTAGAGCAGTTTGGGTTAGTAAGTGATAAAAAAATAATTTTGGTTATTGGTGGAAGTTTAGGAGCGAGAACAATAAATGAAAGTATTTTAACTTGTTTGGAATCGTTTGAAAAAAATAATATTCAACTTGTATGGCAAACAGGAAAGGGGTTTTATGAAACAGCACAACTTGCTATTGCGAGATATAAGGAGAAAGGAATATTGGCATTTGATTTTATTAAAAAGATGGATTATGCTTATGCAGTTGCTGATATAGTGATTTCGAGAGCAGGAGCAATTTCGATTTCGGAATTGTGTTTGGTGAAGAAACCTTGTATATTAATTCCGTCGCCAAATGTGGCGGAAGACCATCAAACAAAAAATGCGATGGCATTGGTTACGCATAATGCGGCTGTTATAATAAAGGATGCAGAAGCAAAAGAGAAACTGTGTGGGGAGGTGTTGGCAATAATAAATGATTCTGAAAAATGCAGAAAACTTTCAGAGAACATTGGAGGGTTGGCATTTCAGGACTCGGCAAATGTAATTGCAAATGAAGTTTTGAGTTTGATAAACAAAAGAGATATTAAGAATTAATAAAAGTGGAACTGGATTTTAAAAACATAACACAAATTTATTTTCTTGGCATTGGAGGAATCGGGATGAGTGCGCTTGCACGTTATTTTAATGCAAACGGGAAAAGCGTTTCCGGTTATGATAAAACGCCAACAAAACTTACAGATGAGTTGATTGCAGAAGGAATAAATATTCGTTTTGAAGATAATATTCGTTTAATTCCAACTTCAATTAAAGAGCTTCCTTATAAGATTGAAAACATTTTAATTGTTTATACACCTGCAATTCCAAAAGACCATAGCGAGTTAATTTATTTTAAGGAAAATGGTTTTGTAATAAAAAAACGTGCAGAAGTATTAGGAATGATTACTGAAAATTCGTTTGCAATAGCTGTTGCGGGAACACACGGGAAAACTACTACATCGTCTTTAATTGCACATATTTTTAAAACCGCGAACCTTGACCCGTCCGCATTTTTAGGAGGTATTACACAGAATTATAATACAAATTTATTGTTGAGCTCAAATGCGAAAGAGAATAATTTGGTTGTAGTGGAAGCAGATGAATATGATAGGTCATTTTTAACTCTCCACCCTGAAATTGGTGTAATTACTTCTGTGGATGCGGACCATTTAGATATTTATGGAGATGAAAAATATATGCAGGAATCGTATTCATTATTTGCACAACAAGTAAAATCAAAATTAATTTTGAAAAGCAGTATTGTAAATAAAATTAATTCGGAGAAGATGGCAATTACTTATTCGGTAAGTGATGACAGAGCTAATTATTTTGCGCAAAATATTCGAATTGAAAATGGGAATTATCATTATGAAATAGTAACACCTACAAACATATTTGCAGATTTAACTTTGGGATTACCAGGGTTACATAATGTGGAAAACTCATTGGCAGCAGTGGCAGTTGCTTGTGAAATGAATATTTCAGAAGTGGATATTCGAAAAGCGTTAAAAACTTTCAGAGGGGTAAAAAGGAGATTTGATTATCAAATCAAAACAGATGAGTTAGTATTTATTGATGATTATGCACACCATCCAGAAGAGTTGAAAGCAATTATTAATTCGGCAAAAGAAATGTATCCCGATAAAAAAATCACGGGAATTTTTCAGCCACATTTATATTCACGCACACGTGACTTTGCAGATGACTTTGCCCGCAGTCTTGATTTATTAGATGAATGTATTTTGATGGAAATTTATCCTGCTCGAGAATTGCCGATGGAAGGAGTAAATTCAAAAATGTTATTGGATAAAATGAAATCGACAAATAAAAGTATTAGCCAGAAATCAGATTTGGTGGAAGAGGTCAATAAAAGAAAACTGGAAGTGTTACTTACGCTTGGTGCGGGTGATATTGATATGTTTGTGGAACCAATTAAAAACTCTTTATTGAAAAATAGTTTGTGAAGTATTAATGAAAAAGTTTAAAAAAATATTGCGCTTTACACTTTGGTCTTTTTTAATAATTGGACTGCTTTTAACAATGGGCTTTGTGAATAAGGAACAAAAATTATTGGTTTGTAAAAGTCTCGAAGTTAAAATTAATAAGAATGATGAGGTGAGTTTTTTGGATAAAACGGATATTGTTAAATTGATGAAAAGTAGAGGAGATTCAATAATTGGGCAATCAAAATATGCAATTGAAATACCCGAGATAGAAAACGTTTTAAGCAGCCACGAGGACATTGCAAAAGTAAATGTATATATGACGATTGATGGTTCGGTGAATGTAAATGTGAAACAAAGAAAACCAATTTTAAGAGTTTTCAACTCGAATGGAGAAAGTTATTACTTGGATGAATCAGGGAAAATAATGCCTTTGTCTAACAAATATACTGCAAGGGTGCTTGTAGCAAATGGCAACATTTTACAAACAGATGCTTCAAACTATTCGAATTCTGTAAGTGTAAATGATACTATAAAGAAATCAAATAGTAAGTTGAACGAATTGTTCGCTATGGCGAGCTATATCAATAGAGATGAATTTTGGAAAGCACAGATTCAACAAATGTTTGTCAATAGCGAAAGAGATATTGAATTAATGTCTTTGGTAGGAAATCAACGAATTGTTTTTGGTGATACAACTGCAATGGAGGAGAAATTTAAAAAATTAAAAACGTTTTATATACAAGGTTTAAATACCACTGGCTGGTGGGATAAATATTCGATAATAAATTTAAAATTCAAAAATCAAATAGTTTGCACAAAATAAAATAACACTATGGAACCATCAGAAATTGTAGTAGGTTTAGACATCGGAACCACAAAAATTGTAGCCATTGTAGGGCGCAGAAATGAATTCGGAAAAATAGAAATTCTTGGGATGGGAAAATCCGAATCGTATGGAGTTGCTCGTGGAGTAGTCCAAAACATTGATAAAACAGTAGAAGCAATTCGAGTTGCTGTGGCGGAAGCGGAGGCTAAATCCGGAGTTGAAATAAAAACAGTTAATGTTGGTATTGCCGGTCAGCATATCAAAAGCAATCAGCATAGAGGTATTAAAACTCGTGCAAGTATTGAAGAAGAAATATCTCAAAATGATATTGATTCATTAATTGATGATATGTTTAAACTGGTAATGCAGCCGGGGGAAGAAATTATTCACG
Source organism: uncultured Bacteroidota bacterium (assembly GCA_903833025.1). Classification (GTDB taxonomy): domain Bacteria; phylum Bacteroidota; class Bacteroidia; order 2-12-FULL-35-15; family 2-12-FULL-35-15; genus 2-12-FULL-35-15. The sequence goes on from CAILDT010000621.1 coordinate 9,955, forward strand.
TGGTACCGCAGGAATATATTATAGATAATGAATCGGGAATTAAAAATCCTATAGGAATGGCGGGGATTCGTCTGGAAGCAAACTTCCACATCATTACCGGACAGATAGCAGCAGCTAGAAATATTTATAAATGCGTTCAAAAAGCTGGATTAGAAATTCCTGATAAAACAGGATTAACACTTGAACCTCTTGCTTCTTCGGATGCAGTGTTAAGTGATGAGGAAAAAGAAGCGGGTGTTGTGTTAGTTGATATTGGTGGTGGAACAACAGATATTGCTATTTTTCAAGATGGAATTATTCGCCATACTGCTGTTATTCCTTTTGGAGGAAATATTATTACTGAAGATATAAAAGAAGGTTGTACGATAATAAAGGGGCAGGCGGAATTATTGAAAATAAAATTTGGTTCGGCATTGGTTAGTGAAAATCAGGAGAACGAAATAGTTTCTATACCTGGATTAAGAGGACGTCCGCATAAAGAAATTTCTGTTAAAAATTTATCTGCCATTATTCAGGCACGAATGGAAGAGATAATAGAACACGTGTACTATGAAATTAAAAATTCCGGATATGAAAAAAAGCTAATTGCTGGAATTGTAGTTACGGGTGGCGGTGCAATGCTTAAGCACGTTCCTCAGTTAGTGGAGTATATAACTGGGATGGATACTCGCATTGGTTATCCTAACGAACACTTGGCAAAAGGAAGTGAGACCGTTACCAGTCCAATGTTTGCAACCTCTGTTGGTCTTGTTATGAAAGGATTAGAAGCGTTAGAGAAACAAAACAAAAAGAATAATACAAAGGATACTTCATCAAAAATAAAAGGGCATTCAAAAGAAAAATCGGGTGGGTTCTTTGATAAGTTAAAGGGTTTCTTTGATGATGAATCGGTGCATCAATAGAAAAAGCGAATAATAGAAATGAACATTCTATGGTTTATAACTAACTTGAAGAAGGTTAATTCTACATTAAAAAATAAGGCAATTTTATGCCATTAAAAATAACATCACTCGTTCCAGTATAAACAACAGTATAAAAACAAAAATAAAAAATGATGAAATTTGATTTACCTACAGACAATTCTTCAATTATCAAAGTGATTGGAGTTGGAGGTGGTGGCAGCAATGCTGTTAACCATATGTACAAACAAGGAATTAAAGGGGTTGATTTCATAGTTTGCAATACCGACCAGCAAGCATTGGATATGAGTCCTGTGCCATTGAAAATGGTATTGGGCGCTACACTAACCAAAGGCAGAGGTGCTGGTTCGTTGCCTGAAGTAGGCAGAAATGCTGCAATAGAAACGATTGAAGAAATAAAAATTATTTTGGGTAACAACACCGAAATGCTTTTTATTACTGCTGGTTTAGGTGGTGGAACAGGTACAGGTGCTGCGCCTATCATTGCACAAGCTGCGAAGGAAATGGGCATTTTAACTGTAGGTATTGTTACTATTCCTTTTGGATTTGAAGGAAAGAAAAGGAAAGCTCAAGCCGATGCAGGTTTGGAATCTTTAAAAGCAAACGTGGATACACTGCTCGTTATAAGTAATGATAAGTTGCGTGAGATATATGGTAATCTGAAGGTAACTGAAGCATTTGGCCACGCTGATGATATATTAACAACTGCTGCGAAAGGCATTGCAGATATTATTACCACTACATTGCAAATAAATACTGACATCAATGATGTGAAAACAGTGATGAAGGATAGTGGTGTTGCTATAATGGGTTCGGCACAAGCAAGTGGCGAGCAACGTGCATTACGTGCTGTTGAACAGGCAATGACTTCGCCGTTATTAAACGATAGTAATATTAAAGGTGCACGTTATGTGTTGGTAAATATTACTTGTGGTGAAGATGAAATTACAATGGATGAGTTGGGTGAGATTACTGATTTTATACAGGATGCAGCAGGTATGAGTGCAGAAGTGATAAAAGGGTATGGAGTAGATTTATCATTAGGAGATAAAGTAAATGTTACAATAATTGCTACCGGATTTAATTCAAACAACGATGCAGGAATTCATTTTGAAACAAAAGCTCCTGAACGTAAAGTGCATATTTTAGAACCTGATAAGAAAGAAGAGATTCCTTTTGAAGCTACTGCATCTGACGCTACAGAAGTGGAAGAAACTTTTATTAAGGAAGAAGAAGAAATGGTTATGACTTCTTATATTAAAGTAGAAGAAAAAACAGAAGAAGTAATTGCGAAAGTGGAAGAAGTAGTAGAACCGGAAGTAAACGAAATAATTAATGAAGAAGAAACGGTAGAAGAAACAACTACTCTGGAGCCATTTGTATTTGCAAAAGAAGAAATAGTGAATGAAGTAATTGAAGAAACTACAGAAGAAATAGTAGAAGAGAAAAAAGAAATTACGTTTGAATTTGAAATAACAAATACAAACACTGTAATTGAAGAGCCCTTTATCATTACTAATTCGAAGGAAGAAGAAATTATTTCTAAAATAGAAGAAGAGAAAACAATTACTGCAAAAACAGAAAATGATGAGCAGTTGAAAAAAGCGCAGGACAGAGTAGCGAAACTAAAAGCATTGAGTCATAAATTAAAAACTCCGAACGGTTTGTCGGAGTTAGAGAATGAACCGGCTTATAAAAGAAGAAATATTAATTTAGATTCCACGCCTCACTCCTCTGAATCTACTGTATCGCGTTATACGCTGTCGGAAGGGGAGGATAAGAGCGCAGAGATTAAACCTAACAATTCTTTTTTGCACGATACTGTAGATTAATATACATCGGTTAATAAAACAAAAAGACCTGCATCGTTTTGATACAGGTCTTTTTGTTTTATGATAAAAACTTATCGTTCTATAATATCTTTTATTTGTTTGAGAAAAGCATCCATTCCGTTTAATGAGTGTTTATAACCCTCTTCGGTGGCGAATCCTTTTTGTGTCCAGGTAAAGGTGGTGGTTTTATCATCGGTGCTGGCAAGTGAATAGATAACAAGGTTATAATTTTCGGGTTTATCGGGTAAGCCCGAAAAGCCACTCCAGTATGAATAGCAGATTAACTTATTAGGTACACATTCCTGTATTATGCCTTTGTCGCGGTACTTGTACCCCTCGTATTCGCCTTGAAATATTATTTCGCTGCCCGGTTGCCAGTCGGTAATGGTTTCGGTGCCGAAGAGGTATTCTTTTATTATCTCCGGGTTAGTTAATGCTTCCCATACTTTTGCCGGTGTTGCATTTATTTCTATGGAGCTGGATACTGTTAGGTCTTGGCGCATTTGTTTATTTATTACATTTTTTTTAGTGAATCATTCCATTACAAATATATACTATTTGTAATGGAATGATTTTATTTGTTACTATTTACTTGCTACCTTACCTCCTGGTTTCACCACTTCCACCCATTTACCTGGCTTGCGCGAATTAATGGTATTGTCATACATCGCTTCGCAATAAATAGTCGGAAGATAAAATCTGCCCACATACGCCGCATTCAGCACAATTCGGAAGGTGCTTGTTTTGTATGGAGAGATGTTAAAGTAAGTATATACTCTATCATCACGAATATCCTGATACGTTGGATAGTCTGTTTTAATAGTACTTTCAGCATCATCCATTCTGGTGTTGTGAATTTCCCATCCGCTTGGAAATATTTGTGTTAATGCCATCTGCAAGTATTCGCCGCGTGTTCCGGGGTTCTTCACTTTTACTTCGGCAATAAAATCGGTTCCTTGTTCCAGTTTAGTTACATCAATTATTTTGCCCTGCATATCGGTATAATCAATATCCAATTTTAAATCATTGTCAACAGCATTCTTATCACCTGTTTCCGGGATACCTTCCATTATCACACGGGCAAACATAATACCAGTTCCATTATTAGTAACCGATAGATTACCTGCACCGGCAGCACCTTTCAATGTCATATCAATTTGCTTGACAGGTAACTTTGTATTTAATGCAATAGGAGGATTACTGTTTACTTTTACATTGTATTTCATCTCTGCTGAAGCACCCGAAGCACCAGCAAACTTGGATACTGCAATTAAACAATACGCTGTGGTTTGTGTGCTCATCCAATAACCTGAACTCAATGATTTGGAAACCGATTTAACCAATGGAGCTGCTTTTGCTTTCATATCCAGCAACGTCATTGTCTCCAAAATCATCGCTTCATCACGGTCGTCGGAACCGTAGCTCCAGCCCATTTCGCAGTACTTAGGCACAGCAGTAGTCAGGTTGGAAATTAAATTCTTCGCAACTTCGGGTTGTCCTGCTTTCACATAAGCCGCCGCCAATCGCCATTTAGCAGCAATAGAAAGTTGAGGATATTCTTTCAACCTGTTCATTGCACCTAATTCAGGAGCTTTCGCTAACGCCAATGTATATAAACGATACGCCTGTTCCAAATCATTGTTGTAATAATAATAATTATCTCTCGATTTAGGCGACCACGCATTCGCATTGTTGCGCTGATAACGTTTCCAGTTCTCAAGCATACCCGGAGGAATAGCGTATCCTTTTGCTTCTGCCTCCAACAAAAAGTGACCAGAATAAGAAGTACCCCAATCATCAGCATCGTACTGTCCAGCCCAGTAACTCATACCACCGCTTGATGTCTGGAATAATTTAATGCGTTCAATTCCTGCTTTGATATTTTTATCAATCGCAATTTTAAAATCGCTGCTCAACTCCATAATATCACTTAAATATAATTGAGGAAACACCGAAGAAGTTGTCTGTTCAATACATCCGTGAGGATATTCAATTAAATACTTCAATCGCTCACCAAGATTAATCGGAGGGATGGAAGAGAGTTCAATAGTACCTTTATTAGTGCCCGTCATTCCAGGAGGAGTGAATGGAGAACTCCACGTTTTACCTGCTTCCACCACACTTTCAATCACGTTCACCACTTTAGGATTAGGATTTCTGACATCAATTTCAATATCGTAATTCGCTTTCTCTGCACCACTTGTGGCAACTATTTTTACTTTACCTATTCCCAAAGCCGAATTAACTTTTAATTTAAAGTTAACTACCTCATCACCTATTTCAGTAAACGTAACTCCTTTAGAAGTGCCATCTATAGCGGTGAACATACCATTCAACTGTATATCCACTTTTACATTCTTCACTTGTTTTTCCATTGCAAATACATTCACCGGCAAGTCCACTTCTTCACCCGGACCAACCACACGTGGCAATGTACCAAGTATCATCAGCGGTTTACGAACAGGAGTTGTTTTATCCGTTGAACCATAAGCACCTTTATAACCAGCTACCACCATAGTTCTTACTGAACCAACATATTGCGGCATCATAAAATCAAGATGTGCTGTTTCTCCTTTTTTGAGGAAGAATGGACCAATAAATTTAACCATTGGTTTGAAACGATTTGCTTTGTTTCCTGCTTTATTATTAATATCTCCATCCCCACCAATGGCTAATAAACGGGCAAGTTTATCACCAAATGCACCAATCACCATATCAAACATATCCCAGGTTTTAACACCCAATGCTTCACGTGCGTAAAACGAAGACCAAGGGTCAGGAGTTTTAAAACGCGTAAGGTCGAGCAGTCCTTCATCCACAATAGCAATAGTATAAGTCATTTCTCTTCCATTCTTTTCCGAAACTGTTAAGCTTGATTTAGTTTCAGGACTCCACTTTTCAGGAGTGGCAACCTCAGGATACAAATGTGTTTGAGGATCTTCTACAGAAATAGGAACTACTCCATACAAGCGTATTGGTAGGTCGTTCACTGTTTGGGCGTGAGGTTGTATTAACGTTACATTCACAAAAACATTTGGTGTCATATCGGGAGTAACTTTAAAAGAGTAATCTGTTTGTCCTTTTTTAGTTTCCACCCAATACGAATTAATAACCTTTGAACCACTCTCTATACTTACCAAAGCACGACCTTCATCAGAAGATGGAATAGTAAGTTTCACATCATCGCCAACATTATAATTTTTTTATCCGTAGAAAAAGAAAGAAGAGTAGCTCCCTCATTTCCTTTCGGAGAAGAGCCAACCCAAGCGGGCCAGTCAATGTAAACAGTTTGTCCGGTGCAATGTCCGCTTTCTTCATCAGTAACACGCACATAAAAGCGTCCCCAATCAGGGCGATTGACACGCAACACAAACTGCCCATTACCATTAGCAGCAGTAGAAACATCCATCGCTTGATAATATTCTTTAGCGTTTGCACCAACGTAATTGGCAACGTCTCCATCATATCTATCCCACCACCAACGCCACGAAACTTTATAAACCTGCACTTTCAAATGCTTGCGTGATACAGGTTTTCCGTTATCATCCACCGTTACAATTTTTACAATATGATTAGTATCCGTTGTAAGCATACCCGTTAACTTATTGCCTTCAGGCACTTTCATACCTACATACGATTTGTATGGAGAATAAGGTAACGAAAACTGGTCAACGCTAAATGCACCACCTTGCTCAAACACTCTCACTTTAAAGCTTGCACGAAGCATACCAGGTGCTGCATCTTTCACATTGATATTCGGTTTTATCATCGCAATGCCTTTATCGTTAGTATTATCATCAAATATGGTTTGTGCATCAGAAGAATAACTTCTTGCCGGGTCATCAAAATTATAGGCATCATAACCCTTAAATGTTGTGGACATTTGATTTAATGTTACCTCCACTTTTGCATTTAAGTTTTTGGCTATTGCTCCTGCAAGCCATTTAACTTCCAGTGTTCCCGCATCATCTTTTCTTGTTACAGAAAGTTTATCGGATTTAAAATCAAGTTTAATCTTCAAACGGTTCGGCATTATCGTTTCTATCTTTATAGACTTGGAAAAAGATGCCCCACCTACTCTTACATTAGCGGTCCAGTTTCCAGTAGGTGAACTTTTATCTGTAGTAGTAGTGAATTGATAAAACCCATTAAGCCCATTTGTTTTCACCATCTTTCTGAATACTTGTCCTTGTGGATTTAGCAATTCAAATTCTACTGGATGGTTTTTAGGCAAGGTATTTAATTTGTCTTCTAATATAAAGGACAAAAACAAAGTATCACCAGGTCGCCATACACCACGCTCACCATATATAAATCCTTTTAATCCTTTTTGTACTTCTTCTCCTGATACATCAAAAGCAGATAAAGAAAGAGAAGCACCATCTTCCAGTTTTAAATATCCTCTTTGACTTCCGCTTTTCACCACCATCAGAAATGGTTTCTTTTTGAAAGTGGCATTACATTTACCATCACCATCGGTATGTAATGTTTTCATCACCTGTAATTGGAAATCCATCAACTCCACAGTAGCACCCGAAACTGGTTTAGTGGTGATTAAATTAGTTACCACAAAGTTCATTGAACCATCCGTACCGCGCTTTGCAATTAATCCTAAATCAGAAGCAAGAATATTTCTGCTTAAACTTCTGCTTCTGTAGTACGAATCAGTACAAGGGTCGTTGCTATTGCCATAATAATTGTAACCATTATCGTCATAATAATCACCGTAATAATCCCAATCTTTATCATCACCATCGGTGGATGCGGATTCAGAAACAGGTTGCATTTCTTCGTCTGTGTTTTCATTATCACTATCCGAATTGTCTGTTTTATCAGTAGTTGCAGAAGTACAAGTATAAGTAGAGTATTCTTTTTTGAAACCTATTATTATTTTATATATAGCACCTGGTTCGGTTTTAATTAATTCAGCGAGGTCAATAGAATAGGTGTTCCATCTGCCTAAATCAAGTTTGCTTTTTTGTGTCAGTTGAATTGTTTTCTTCATTATCACTTTTCCAACTCTTCTTAATTCGCGCTCACCATCTAACGAATTTACTTGCATAAACTGCGGAATGTTTTTTTCGTATATCTTTAATATTTTTACATCAATGGCTTTTAAACTTACTGCTCTGAAGGGAAATATCAAGCCATTTGAGTTTGGAAGTATAACGCCCTTACCAATTAATTCTACTTCTGGTTTTAATTCTTCAAACATTATTTCCATCGAATATTTTTCTTTCAATGGCATACCTAAAATATTTTTAACTCCTGTTTCTACAAAGATGGTGCGTGCTCCCACTTGGCGTGATGGAGGATAAACACGTATCTCATTATCAGCAACAATATATTTTAATCCGTTTGCTTGTGATAAAGAAATCAATCCTGTTAAATCTTGTTTTTCTAACAGTGGGTCGGAGAACTGCAATACAGCATACTGTTCGGGGCTTTGAATAACTTTAACATCCACCACTTTAAAATCTCCAAGTGCAGGAATGTCTATTATTTTTTTCCCTTTTATATCTACATCTATCGCACTGCCATCCCAACTCACTTCTACAGTGCCTGCTTTTTCAGCACGTTCCACACCATCTACAGAAAAACGATGTGTTGTTTTATTCGGGTCGTGTGTCCACGTAATAGCAAGTGATTTATTATTTTGTGTAACAGTAACTATTTTTTCAATTAACTTAGGGTCGGAAACATCAGCGGTAGCAAGCGTTCCATTAAGTCGTTCTCTTCGTAATGTTTTTTTATCTGTTGTGGTCAGCCCATCCACAAGCACTTCAAATGATTGGTGCATTGTTTCAAAATCGAAATTAAATGTTTCCAAATCGTTTGGAACTTTTAATATTTCTGATAAATAAAATTCTGCTTTGTATTGTGTGTTGCTTGGCAATGGCTTATCGGGGCGGAATTCAATTGTTCGATTATCAATCCAAACTGTTGTTCCTTTTATGGAAGGAGAGAAGTCAAAAAGTTTTTTGTCTATTGGTTTTCCAATAGTAATTGGTGATTCGTTTTCGTTTGTCAACAATATTCTTATTGTTGATTCATTCGAAATCATACCCGATGTGTACGCACTGATGTAGGCAGTAAATGCAGGGTTTTCCTTGGTTTCTGTAGGTGCAGATTTTCTTTTACTGATTTCAGTAATTGCAATCAATGTTAGCGCAACAAGCCCAACAATGAGTAATAAAAGTCGTTTTGACATTTTGTGTAAGAAGTTTTTTGGATTGTTAATTTATAGGTGTGATCATTTGTGAAGTAAAAGTATATCAAAAAGTGATTCTCTTTCACAAACATAAAAAATAAATATTTTTAGTGAGTTTGGCACGGATGTTTTTGAGCATAAAAAAACCCGCCCTGTTATAGAGCGGGTTTTTATTAATAAACTGACAAAACTATTTTGCCACCACTATTTTCTGTCTTACTACGGTATTGTTATTCGTTCCGATAATAAAATAGATACCGTTATTAACGTCCGTTACATTCATACTGTAGTTATTAGCAGCAGTTAATTGCACCGATTTAATGGTTTGCCCCAATTCATTTACGATGCTATACACTCCTTCTGAAGAAGCAGTGATAGTAAATGTACCGTTGTTAGGGTTAGGGTAAACCGAGAATGCAGACGCTGCATTTAGGTTTTGTATTCCCGTACAATCATCCACCGTTATGGAAGAAGTAGCCGAAGCCATACAAGAGTTTCCATCGGTATAAGAATAAGTAATGGTATAAGTACCTAAACCAGCAGTACCTGGGTCAAACATATTACCAGTAACTCCTGCTCCTGTATAAGTTCCATTTATAGGGCTTCCGGCAGTTAAAGTAAATGCTGCCAAGTCCGAGCATACTATATTCATTGTTTCCGTGTAGCTAACAGTTGGCAATGCATTTACGGTTACCGATGTAGAAGCGGTATCCACACATCCGTTTCCATCTGTTCCTATTACACTATAAGTAACTGTGCCTATAGCTGGTGCAAATGCAACACCATCCATCACACTGTTATCCCACACATAAGAAGTAGCCCCGCCACCAGAAAGTGTTTCCATATCGCCCATACATATTGATGCTGCTGAAGGATTCGCTGTTACCGCCGGTAAGTTATTTACCGTTACAGTTACCGCAGTACGTGGTGAACTTGTACAACCCGCACCTCCAATGATATTAACAACATAATCTTCTACTTCACTATAATTACTACTAAAGTCATCACAAGCAGTTACAGGGTTATTGCTGTTTCCATCAGCAAGCACTCGCATACGGGTATTACCTGGTGTAGCCCCAACTGGCACAGTAATAAGAAAGCTCGAAAGATTATTTGCAGAGTTGTTAGTGTTAGCCACCAACACCGCTTCGCCTGCATCATCAAAATCACCATCTCCGTTCCAGTCAACCCACACATTATAATATGCAATACTGCAATATCCTTGTGCTTGGCAATTAAGTGTAAATGAACCACCCGGCAGTTGTGATACTATAGATGCAGGGAAAAACGTATATCCTGTTCCGTCATATTGATTACTATTATTAGTAAAGTCGGCAACTCCGCCTGTTGTGGATACACTAGTTATGTAATTACAACCATTGGTTGGATACAAAGTTGGGCTGCAATATCCTGACGGTAAACTACCACTATATGGTTGTACCGCTTCAGCATAATAAGTAGTAGTACCTGCTGGCGGTGCCATTGTGTAATTTACAGTTCCGCTTGATGAAGTAGTAATTAAATTACCTCCTGAAGCAGCATCCCATAAATTAACAGTGTTACCTGCCGATGAAACACTAAACGTTGTTGAATCTCCTACACATATTGATGTTGGTAAAGCATTAGCCGTTAACGTTGGCAGCGGATTTGCAGTTACCATTATAGAAGCAGTATTCATACAACCGTTTCCATCTGTTCCTGTTACAACATAAGTCATTGTTCCTGTTGGCACAAAAGGAACACCATTTGTTACACTGTTATCCCAAGTATATGACGTAGCACCGCCACCATTAAGTGTTTCCATATCGCCCATACATATTGAAAATGCCGATGCCGATGCAGTTACTGTTGGCAGCGGATTTACGGTTACTGTAGTAGAAGCAGTATTCATACAACCGTTTCCATCCGTACCTGTTACATTATAAGTAAGTGTTCCGGCTGGCATAAATGCAACACCATCCATCACACTGTTATCCCAAGTATAAGATGTAGCACCGCCACCATTAAGTGTTTCCATATCGCCCATACATATTAATGCTGCTGATGGATTAGCAGTTACTGTTGGCAAATTATTTACCGTTACTGTTACAGCAGTTCGTGTAGCACTAACGCAACCTGTACCACCAATAACATTAATTACGTAATCCTCTACTTCGCTATAATTACTACTAAAATCATCACAAGCAGTTATTGGGTTATTACCATTTCCATCTGCAAGCACTCGCATACGGGTGTTACCTGCACTTGCACCTGCCGGAATTGAAATAGTAAAGTTGGTAACATTATTAGCAGAGTTGTTAGTATTAGCCACCACTACTGCTTCTCCTGCATCATCAAAATCTCCATCTCTGTTCCAATCTACCCACACATTATAATATGCAATACTGCAATATCCCTGTGCTTGGCAAGTAAGTGTAAAAGAGCCGCCTGGCAATTGAGCTACCACCGAGCTTGGGAAAAACGTAAATCCTGTTCCATCATATTGATTACTATTATTAGTAAAGTTGGTAACGCCTCCACTTGTAGATACACTAGTTATATAATTACAACCATTGGTTGGATACAACGTGGGGCTGCAATACCCCGCAGGTACAGCACCACCACCCAATAACGAAACCGCTTCAGCATAATAAGTAGTAGTGCCCGATGGGTTCACCGAATAATTAGCTCCGCTGGACACTGCCGTAAGCAAGGTGCCGCCAGTTGAAGCTGTCCACCAATTAATAAAATTGCCTGCCGATGTAGCATTCAGGTTAGTAAAATCGCCAGCACATATTGCAGTTGGCGACGCTGTTGCTGATGAAATAACAGGCAACGGATTAACTGTAAAAGTACCTGCACTTGTGCCTGTACCATTAGCAGTAGTTACAGCAATAGTACCAGTAGTACCAGTACCTACAACAGCAGTAATTTGTGTATTAGAATTTACTGTATAACTCAACACAGGAGTACCACCAATAGTTACCGCAGTAGCTCCTGTAAAATTAGTACCTGTAATAATAACTGCATCAGTACTCGCACAACCATTACCGGGTGTAAAAGTAGAGATGATTGGAGGTCCTATAATGGGTGCGTAGTTCCAGCCCAACGCCCCAGCATACAGCCCATTGGTAATTTGAAAATTCATCCCGATAACCACATTACCATCTGGCACAAACACATCTCCAAGATCATTGCCTCCGCCACCGTTACCCAACAATGTTAATGTTGAATAGCCAGTACCGTTAGCTGTTAACGTATTAATAGTAGTAACATCTTTTCCGTAACCTGTTACAGCATCCAAATTATCGCCACCTCTTAAATAACCACCAACAAAGGCGGTAGGCGAAGTAAACTCATATTGCCCAAGGTAACTACCACCGCCACTGCTACCGTTAGTACAGCCCGTAGTAAGCGATGTACCAAGCGTACCATTTGCATTTAGGGGAGCGTACACCAACTGAAACTGGTCCATAAAAGCACCCTCATTACCTGTATAACCCACTACCACATAACCCGCAGGCGCATTACAAGTCAATACACTTCCGCCAGTATTAGTTACCGTTTGCACTGTAGTAGTTCCTGCCCAAGCACCTAACGTGTAGGTCTGCCCGTTCACATTCAATATTACTGATAACACCAACATTGAAGATAAAATTAGTTTGTGATAAACTGATTTTGATTTTGTAATTGTTTTTTTCATTGTTTAATAGATTTATTTGGTTTATGATTTATTTGTTTGGCGAAAGTAATAATTTATATAACGCTTGTTATTTTTTTATGGAGAGAGTTTTAAAGTAGCAGTGGTTGAAAATTATTATTTATTTGTTAAATCTTTTCTGTTTTTTGCTATTGTAGATTAATTGGTTTATTATTGTTGGCTCTAAAACAATAATAGGATGTTATGGTGTATAAACATACTGCTTTCTTTTTGCTCTGTTGATGCTACTTATATTATTGTACCTGTTGTAACTTTACTTTTTATTCTTCCTTTTTATTTTTTATTTACTCCTTCTGAACGTGCTGTTTTAATGGTGCATATAAAGAAGAGGCAGAAGAAGAAGTGTGAGCCACACTGTTATTAAATTAATTGTGTGGCACCACCGCTTTTAATACCAACATTCTTTTGGAATGTGTATTTTTATGAAATAATTTTAAAATAAATACCAATGAAAAATCTGTTACTTATATTATTTGCTATCTTAATTAACTTGTGTGAGCATTCTACTACTTCTGCACAAAACCTTGTAAATAACCCAAGTTTTGAGTTATACGACACTTGCCCTACTATGATAAATACTGGATCTCCTGACCAAGTGGCTTATGCAACAGGATGGTACTCATCGCTTGGGTCGCCAGATTATTTTAATGCTTGCGTTCCCTCTGGTCCTGAAATAAGTGTGCCATCAAATTTTGTTGGGAATCAAAATGCCTATAATGGAAATGCCTATTGCGGATTTATAACTTATATGACATCTGTTTTTTATAGAGAAATTATAAGTTCGCAATTAACGTCTTCTTTAACTATTGGTCAAAAATATTATGTTACATTATACGTAAATTATTCTGGTGTTTTCAGCTATAGGTGTTGCCCCCAAGATAAAATTGGTGTATTGTTTTCTTCTGTTAGATACACTATTACTTCCCCACCCCCTATCAGTAATTTTGCACATATATATGCAACTACCCTAATAAGTGATACATTGAATTGGGTGAAAATTTCAGGGTCACTCATTGCTGATTCAAGCTATCAGTACATAAATGTTGGAAGTTTTTTTGACAATGCTCATACTGATACTATAAACCTTGAGCCCAATTCATATAACTATTATTATTTAGACGCCATCTGTGTATCAACTGATTCCCTTACCTGTAACAATACAGAAGGAATAAGCGATATTTCTTTAAGTGATGAAACTATAGTAGTTTATCCAAACCCATCATCAGGAAAAATATTTGTTGAATCAAATGTTTTTGTTGGAATAAAGGTTGGTATCAAAATGTATAATTTTTTGGGGCAAATGGTCGAAACAAATACAACAGATGGTAGTAATAATAAAATAGAATTAGATATTTCAAATTTACCCGAAGGCATATACCTTTTGGCTTACACAATTAACAATAAAAAATATTCAAAAACAATAATTAAACAAAAATAAAAAATATGAAAAAATTACTGTTTACGTTCTTATTGTTTTCTTTAGCAGTAGCAAATGCACAAGTAAACCTTGTTGTAAATCCAAGTTTTGAAGTTTATAGTTCTTGCCCAAGTGCTCCTTCTCAAATTCAATATGCCATTGGATGGAGTTCATACAGAGGTTCTCCTGATTATTTAAACACCTGCGCCACAAATTCTAGCTTAGTAGGAGTTCCAAACAATAATTTTGGTTATCAACAACCTCTATCGGGTAATGGGTATACAGGTATTTGGGGCTATGCCTCTTGGCAGTTTTATAGAGAAATAATGGGAGCGCAATTAATAACAGCACTAACAATAGGACAAAAATATTATGTTTCTTTTGAAACAGTACTTTCCAATCTCACCAGT
>CAILDT010000622.1 GCA_903833025.1 uncultured Bacteroidota bacterium
ATGGATAATTTCGATTTAGCTGAAGGCAAAAAAGGAGATCCTGTAAAAAGTATGGGTGGCGTTAGCTCCTTTGTTTACAGGATTCAACCGGATGGTTCTTTTAAAAGAGAATTTCTGTTTGGAAAACCAAAAGATAACCACGATGCAAAATTCTGCAACTTTTATGCTTCAAGTTACAACCCAGTTACAAATGTTTATGCAACTATTATGACGGATGAAGGACAAGCTAAAAAGACGTATGTTGTTTGGTTTAAGTTGTAAATTCATTATTTCATTAATAACAAAAAAAATCCCGCTCTTACTTAGAGCGGGATTTTTTAGTTTAAACCCAATATTTAAAACGCATTTGGATTAGTTTTTATCAAACTCTGCATTAGCGATAATAACTATTTCGTCACCAAGAATCATAGCGGGAATAGATGCACCGATACCAAAATCAGAACGTTTTAAAACACCAGAGATTTTAAAACCTGCAATGTCTTTTTTATTCATTGGGTTAGTTCCTGTTCTGCAAACAGCATCTAATACTACTTCTTTGGTAACACCGTGCAACATTAAATCGCCAGTTACTTTGTAGAACCCGTCTTTTACTTTTACAAACGATTTACTTTTGAAGGTAAGCGTTTTAAATTTGTCCACATCCAAAAAGTCAGGTCCCTTAATGTGTTTGTCTCTACCTTCGTCTTCAGTATTGATAGAAGCAGCTTCACCAGTCATTTCTACTTTAGCATCCGAAAAATCATCTTTGGTACAGGTAATAGTTGCGTCAAATTTTTTGAACCATCCTTCTACATCCGACACCATCATATGTGTAATTGTAAAACCTAATTTAGCGTGTACTTTATCCAACGCCCAAGTTTTTGGTTCTATTGGTTTAAATGCCATAAAAGCTACCAATGTTACTGCGATTAAAATTGTTTTTTTCATTTTCTTTTTTTGTTTTTAATTGTTATTATTATTTATTTATTTTTAATTAAGCCACTACAGCTTCCTCCACCTTTTGCATAACAAATTCGGCGTTGGCAATTATTTTTACTTCTTCTCCTAATAATATAGCACCTGTTTCAGATACCATACCAAAACTAATTCCGTAATCTTTACGGTTTACTTTACCTGTTACCGCAAATCCGATACGGGTGAATCCCCAAGGGTCAGTTGTGGTACCACCAAATTCAGCATCCAATACTATTTGTTTGCTCACCCCTCTCATTGTTAATGTACCGTGAAGTTTGTAATTCTCCTCATCCACTTTCACTAATTTTTCACCAACGAAAGATAATTTAGGATGGTTTTCAGCATCAAAAAAATCGCCTGCTTTTAAATGCCCATCTCTTTGTTCGTTGTTAGTACTGATAGAATTAATGTCGGCAGAGAAATGCACTTTTGCTGTGCTTAAATCATTGCCATCTGTTTCAACTGTTCCTTCAAAGGAGTTGAACTGTCCGGTTACTGTAGAAATCATTAAGTGTTTCACTTTAAAATGGATTTCTGAATGTGTTGGGTCTAAAGACCATTTTGTTGTTTTCATTTTGTTTTAATTGTTTTTGATTGTTATTACTATTATTTATTTGTTTTTAATTTCGGAGCAAAAATACTTAGTGATGTTACTCTATTATTATAGTATGTTTAAAATTTGTTTTATCATTCTCACATTCTGCTTTTAAAAATATTTATTTAACTATTTGTTTTTCGCGTTACAAAAGTACGTACATTTGCTTACTAAAAGTAAGTACTTACTTATTGTATAGTACTATACTTTGATATAGCAAATTAAAAAACAATTAAAATGATAAAAAAGAAAGAGCTTAAAACCTACAGCGAATGCACAAAAGCAATACTTCCGGTGAGAGATGCTTTAGACATTTTGAGTGGCAAGTGGAAACTACCAATTATTATTTCGCTGTCGTTTGGAAACAAACGATTTGGAGAAATGAAAAAAGAAATCCCTGGAATTACGGACAGGATGTTATCGAAAGAACTACGTGATTTAGAAGTAAATCTGTTGGTGAAACGTACCGTGTATGATACGATGCCAGTAACTGTTGAATACTCAATGACTAATTATGGAAAGTCGTTAGAGAATTTGATAGATGCATTGCGCGATTGGGGTATTTTGCATAGAAAACATATTATAGCGAAAGGCAAATAGAAATAGAAATAGAATATTTATTGCCGAACAAAAAAAAATACTTACCATTGTACTATGATTTCAGTAAACAACCTCACTAAAAACTACGGCTCTGTGCAGGCACTCAAAGGAATCTCTTTTAATATTAAAAAAGGAGAGCTTTTCGGATTGCTTGGACCAAATGGAGCAGGCAAAACGACCACTATATCAATAATGAGTACCATTGTAAAACCCGATATAGGGAGCGTTTTAATAGCTGGTTTCGATATACAGAACAACCCTGAAGCTTGTAAACGACACATTGGAGTAGTGCCACAAGAAATAGCGTTGTACAACGAACTTTCTGCTTACGATAACCTTATGTTTTGGGGCAGTTTATACCATGTTGCTAAAGCGGAATTAAAAATAAGAATTGACGAAACTCTTAAGTTGTTTGGGCTTTTTGAAAGAAAAGATGATAAAGTAAAAACTTATTCTGGGGGAATGAAACGAAGAATAAATATTGCATCTGCCCTACTCCATCATCCAAAAATACTGTTTATGGATGAGCCGACTGTTGGTATTGACCCGCAAAGCCGAAATTTGATATTTGAGGTAGTGGAAAAACTGCATAAACAAGGAATGACGATTGTTTATACGACACATTATATGGAGGAAGCAGAACGATTTTGCGATAGAATAGGCATTATAGATAATGGAGAAATAATAGCACAAGGTACTTTGGAAGAGTTAAAATCGATGAGTAAAATACAGGAAACGATTGTGGTTTCGTTTACCAATTTAACAGATGATTTATTTGGGCGAATTTCGAAAGAATGGACAAATTGCAAACGAATTGATAATACCATTCAATTTTTTTCGAACGACGTTAAAAGTGATTTATCCGTAATTATAATAAAGTGCAATAGTGCAAATTTGGCTATCACTCATATTGACATTCAAAAAGTAAATCTAGAAACAATATTTTTAAG
>CAILDT010000623.1 GCA_903833025.1 uncultured Bacteroidota bacterium
GCTCCGGAGCGAATATTCTGGTCGGCGATTTTCTAGAAGAGGGCGCAGGCGGCTCCGGAGCCAACGCCATGTATGATTATATTATCGGTAATCCGCCTTATAACGCGCATGGGCTAAAAAAGGTACCAACTAATAAAGAGAGCAATAAAAAAATGGATGGCACTACCGCGTGGATGAAATTTGTTAAAAAATCTCTCTTTCTTTTGAGGGAAGGGAGCGGACAACTCTGTTTAATCGTGCCGTCGATTTGGTTAAAGCCTGATAAAGCCGGTATTCATCAACTATTGACTAGTTATAAGATTGAGAAAATGCATTGTTTGACCGGCAATGAAACGAATTTAATATTTAAAGGCGAAGCGCAGACGCCGACTTGTTATTTTCTTTTGACAAAGACTGAAGAACCAGAAAAGATAGAAAAGATAGAAAAGAAAAATTTATTATTATATGATACAAAAAGGCAAATCTATGTGACTTTTCCGCATAAAAGCGGTGAGCCGATACCGATGTTTGGCTCAAATATTATACAGAAATTACAAAAATGGCTTTTTTTAAATGATGCTTTAAATGTCCAGAAAACCAATATGCCATCTGTAAAGAGCAAATTTACGGAAATGCCCTATAAGGATACATCTAAGCAATATCCTTATATCAATATTAAGAGTTGCCTTTTAGAGAGATTACAGCCGGTTTTATTAATAAACTATAGTGATATACCACAGGCTTTTCAGGGCATTAAAAAATTAGTCTTAGCGCATAAGATGTATGGATTTCCTTACTATGATAAGACTGGTACTTATGGTATTTCGAATCGCGATAATTATGTGATTACGGGGAAAACCGATGCCGAATTTATGCAACTAGAAGCCTATCTCTCTACGAAATTCGCCCTCTATATATTTGAAGCAACTCGTTATCGGATGAAATACTTGGAAAAATATGCTTTCTTATTCCTGCCTGATATAACCAAGTTGAGCGGATTTCCTGCGGCTGCTGATATCAATGACACAAGCGTGGCTGATTATTTTGGCTTAGATGATTTGGATAAACAACATATTAACAGTTTACATCGGAGAGAATATAAGCGGTTTCACTGTTAAAAATATATAGCATAATAAAATATATAACAATACAATATATGTATATATTTTTAGAATTTTGTTCCCAAGCGAAGATTTATGCCTGCATCAGTTTATTGATTTTGATTTATATGACAACGAAAGCAAATGAACCAACGCATTATGATACATTTATACTTTGTATAAAAGCAGCTATAATGATTTCTATAACGTTTGGTATTAATAAATTATGTTTATTGGGCTATAAATATATCTCGTGGCTAATGGCATTTGTTCCACATATTATTACCATATTGTATCTTATAAATTATTCGGTATCTAATGTTAAATAATTTTATATATAATAAAATTGAATAGAGAATCGTACAATCTCTCTGCCATATACAGACAAACCAATCAAATGATAACATTGGCAACAACACGTTTTAATACAGAAACATGGCAAGAACGGCAACGATGGCTAGAAATAAATAATTGGGAAGGGAGTATTATCGGCACACCGATCAGGACAAAAGAGAATATTAATTCGACAATAATTGTATTAGAGATGCATAATGACGAGAATAAAATTAAAGCGATTAGTCTCGTGAAAAATCAAGCGATGTTTGATAAACCCTATAAAATATATAAAGATCGCAATTATAATCGCTATATTTATAAGGGTCGTTATCGGTTATTATTAGAGGATATAGAAGAGACTTTAACACCTCTTGAGAAAAAAATAATAGCTATATTTAACCAGCTATTATTTAAAGGTGCGTGTCATTTTAAACGCGCACAAGGTATTACGGCTGTTCCTAATTGGATCATGGATAATAAACTAATTGATTTTATGAAACATTTTAAGATTTTATTGAATAGATATTATCCTGATATTAATTTATCACAATAGGTGTATCTTCTCCACCCGTCGCAGTCGCAGCCGCAGCCCCTTCCTCTTGCACAGCAACGCGTTTCATTGTTTTGGAATTGAATTTTTCTGTTTGTGTATTCCAGTGGTCGCCAATTTGCGGCACCGTTTGATTATACGTATTACTAATGACTGCAAATAAGCTGTTGCAATGCACACGCAAATGTTCATATTGCGCAATCTGTTCTATGACTAGGAGATTAAAATTCTCTCTATGTAAATCACTTGCAATCAGCAGATTAAACATGTCAATGCCGACCGCACTTAATAATTCGTAGATATGTAATAGTTCAGTATTTTTCTGTCGAGTGCGATCACTCCGGAAAATATGTGTTGCCAGCTGTTCTTTACTCGTTTCGCCAACAATATATTTAATCCGTTGCTGCTGAAAATCCCGCAGTTCTTGGCATTTTTCCCGCAATTCGCGGACTTGGTTAGTGGATGCTTCAAGAACAAAGCGATAAATTAGCCGCACACTATCTGTCAATGGTGTAGTTATACTACTCGTACCAGACATTAATTTGATAATAATTCTAGAATGAAAATCTGTGCGGCCGATCAAGCCGCCGCAAGGCACATCACCCGGTGCTCGCGGCGCTTGTCCTCCGCCAATACTACGCTGATATTCAAGCCAATGCGGATTATGCAGTCGCTCTGACTCGACTTTTCGGCCAGTATTCCAGTCAAAAGCCGTGTGACAACCAGTACACCACATTTGCGAACAGCCTTCTATCCGATAAATGCGGTTATGGCAACCAGGACATTGTTTCGTCTCCTTTTTAATCGCTTCCGCGCTGGCGATATTATTTGGATCGCAATGATGCACTATGGTCGTGCGATTTGCGCCAATGACTTCGT
The DNA here is from genome assembly GCA_903833025.1 of uncultured Bacteroidota bacterium. Classification (GTDB taxonomy): domain Bacteria; phylum Bacteroidota; class Bacteroidia; order 2-12-FULL-35-15; family 2-12-FULL-35-15; genus 2-12-FULL-35-15. The sequence goes on from CAILDT010000623.1 coordinate 2,845, forward strand.
GACAATCCGAACAAGTATAGAGTTCGCAAATGCCGCATTTGTATTGGGTCGATAACATGCCATTACATTCGGCTGCAGGGCAGGACATAAAGAAGACTTTTCTCTCCACTGCTGCTTCTACCATTACTCCTTCTGCTGTTAAACCGCGTCTTAAGCGAGCTTCGCGTTGCATTGATGCACCGATTGCATTACCGATTTCATGCAGTTGTTGGCGCAAGGCTCGTTCTCTTATCCGCAAATCATGCCTAATGCCTTCTTCGCGTTTACTGGCTTGGTATCGTTCAGCCGCTTCCATTGTTTCAGCTAATTTGCTCAGCTCTATATCGCAGAGGAATTTTTCTCGATGCGGTCTATAAGTTTCCGCCAGCCATTTCTTCGTCAAGGAGAGCATAAATTTCGGTGTCCACGGCTGTTTACATTCCATACAATGCGGTTCATTGCTACTAGTTAATAAATAAGCCCGAATACAAGCAATACATGCATTATATTTACAGCTAGTGTATTCACATTCAATACAACTTCGGGTGCTTTTATTAAAGCTTTCGCAGCAGATAATACATTCCGCTGGCTCGGCTGCGCTAATAGCACTACCTTCCGCTTCTTTCTTCTTCATCATTGTCTTCTTAGTAGTAACTGAGATTTTTTTATCGAGAGATGCCATTTTATTTACTGGTATTGTTTATAGTAATATGACTTATATGCTCGAAACCCATTTCAATTTTATTGCAAAACTTTCTGGTTTTCCTGCACTGAAAAAACGGCACTGTGAAAAAGGCACCGAATAGAAAAAGGTAATACATGACTTAAAATAATCACGTTTTATACTAATAGTATGCCAACAGATATCAATATAGATAATTATACAGTGGATGATATTTTGGTTATTTTAAATTTGACTGATCCGACGCCTTTTAATGTGAAAGATGTAGCCAATTCTTTGATTGCCAAGATGAAAAGTGATGGGAAAACTGATTTAGAGAAATTTTTTACGGAAGCTCGTGATAAAGTTCTCGATTATTTATTGAGCGATAATGTTGTTAACCAAGAAATTGCAGAAGAAGTTGAGAATGAAGCTACTGAACAGCTCAGAAAAATTTGGGCAGATGGCGGGGTGAAGGATAAGGGTGATAAACCGACTGTTTATTTTCAAGCGGATGAACGGATGGTCATTGAAAATCAACAATTAGCCGCAAACGTTGCGCCGCCGATTATTTCTACGCATTTGATTGTCATCGATAGCCAGTTTCGAACCAATATATTACCATACAGTGATAATCCATTGTCGAATGCATTTAATACAAATTTCACTTTTAATTTATCGAATTCGATTAAGAAAGCTTTGTCGCTCACTTTATATTCTTATCAGATTCCGACCTCGTGGAACGCTTTTACGGCCAAGTCGGGGAATACTTTTTTTATGTACAATGGTTTCATACTACAAATTCCCGATGGCAATTATACGGCGCAACAATTGGCTGATGCAATTAATACCCAAGCTGCTTTGCAGGCCGCGACGAGCGGGTTATTAGTCACCTATAATATAAATACGCAACGAATTTATTTCACAAACAATGATTTATTATCGGGGCCGATTACTATTGTATTCTATATTCAAGCCAATGTGATTAATTACAATAATTGCGGGAATTTTAATTTAGCCGGTTTTCAAACCTTAGGTATTAATTATACGCTCGGCTGGTACCTAGGGTTTCGGACGACACCTAGTACGGTCACTGGCGATGTGGATTTGACGATCCTACCAGGGCAAACTATTGCCGCCGATGTCGGGCCGCAAGTATATGGGCCCAAGTATTTTTATCTCTCGATAGAGGATTATAGTAATCAACGACTGACAAATGGGCTCTATAATATTATCAATACCAAGACTTATTCCACGATAAGTATTCCTGATTATTATAATACCATCAATGTCGCCTGTAAATTGCGTGAAGGCACACTTACCCAAGCGCAAATATATGCAATAAATGCAGTTACTGCTGGGAGTAGTATAAATAATAGTACGATCGGATTTAATAATAAATTAGCGGGTCCTACTTCCAGCTCTACATTTGCGGTTATACCTTTAGATCCAAATGTCATTAATACTATTCGGCCTGATCCTTATGTTAAATTTGGCGCTGATCTAGTTGTTTATAAAAGGAAATATATTGCGCCTACTAATTTGGAGCGATTGACTGTGACATTGACTGATGATAAAGGCAAATTGGTGGATTTATATGACAATGATTGGTCTTTTTCGTTACTTGTTGAAGAGAGATTAAATTAAGGGCTGTTCGGTAATATAGGCTGGCAGAGTGTGTTCTGCTATAGAAAGTGCTTGTGGTCGGGGTACTTTCCATTCTAGGGTAAGCGCGACGGTGGAGGCCTCCGGCGATTTGCTCGTCCATTGTTTTTTATTGAAAAGGATAAATAGTTTTTTAAGGCGGTTTATCACGCCGCCGGCATCTCTCGGCGGTACATGTTTCGAAGCCCATTCAAATTGTAGCGCTTGGATCTTGGTTTGAAAACCATGCACTAAACAAACGTGGGTCCAGCCTGGGCCGCGGCTTTGGGTATATTTCGCGCCGCCACTTAGCTCGCCATTATGCTTTCTTAAGCGTTTCACCGGATCGGGAGAGACGCCTGCATACGTGGCGCCATTATTTTGAATGATATAAAATGACCATGGATCGTCTTTTACATCATCCGTCATTTTATTTACATCCGTCATTTTATTTACACCAGAAAATAATTAGAAAAGCGAAACACAAAAACCATGTACCACAACCGAAATATTTGGTATATTGTATTGTTTTTTCAGGATTATCGTCGAAAGCAACTAATATTTGATAGATACTCAAAAATTTAGATTCCTCATTATTATTATAGATTCTCTCTTGATAGCCCATATGAATGACTAATAAAGCAGCTAAGCCTAGAAGAATCGCGACATATAACCATTGTCTATCGGTGGTTCTTTTTTCATTGCTATAAAACAGGGCATAAATAACTACAATATATTTAAATGCATCGCCAAAATGATCATACAAATCGCCAAAACGGCTTGTCATATTATATTTTCGCGCCAATTTGCCATCCACACAATCAAAATAATAGGCAATGACCCAGAAAATGGCGGCTGCTAGATAATGCTCATGAAATATTTCATAACCTGTTAATAAACCCATCAGAATGCCTAATGTAGTAACCATGTTCGGCGTAAAGCCGAGATTATAATAGAGATCAAGATGCAAATCTATGAATTTTAACAAAAGTTTGTCTATAGGACATTCACAATGGTCTGGAATTTTGTTAACCATGTATAATAATTGAATATTTTATTTATAGTGAAAAAATTCCCAAAAGCCGGCTTGGCTTTTATGGATTTTGGACATTTTAAAAATGTCCATTTCGTGAAAACTCAGCTCAGCTTTTTGGAAAAATCGTGATTTTTGGTTTTAGAGCATAATGCTCTCATTTCCGTTTTTTTATAAAAAATGTTGTTACCATAACTTTTTCGTGTTTTTATAATTTGTATTAAAAAGGATTTAGGCGATTATTTTGTAACTAATATATATAGTTACAATGATTACAATTAGCTCGCCAAAACTCGCCGACAAATTTAATTGTGATCAATGTGACTATAAATGCAGCAAGAAAAGCGATTATGACAAGCATTTAACCACTAGGAAACATAAAAATAGTGACAATTCATTACAAAATGTTAGTGAACCATTACATAAAAAATATGTTTGCGAATGTGGTAAGGAATATAATCATAGACAGGGATTATATACTCATAAGAAAAATTGCACAAAAAAAAAGGATCAAAATGAAATAATTGTCGAAAACAAAATTATAAATGATATTAATGCGGATAGTTTTAAAATTTTAACCAATTTAGTTTTGGAAGTAGTTAAAAGCAATACTGATTTGCAAAAACAAATGTTAGAAGTTTGTAAAAATACCAGTAACACAAATAATATACATAATAACTCTCATAACAAAACATTCAATCTACAATTCTTCTTGAATGAGCAGTGTAAAGATGCAATGAACATTATGGATTTTGTAGAAACTTTCCAATTGCAAATTGCCGACTTGGAAAAAGTTGGCGAGATCGGTTTTGTCCAAGGCATCTCGAATATCATTATTGACAAATTAAATAAAATGGACATTTACAAAAGACCGATTCATTGTAGCGACGCTAAGAGAGAGACCATGCATATCAAAGACAAAGGTGTCTGGGAAAAAGATAATGAAAATAATGATAAGCTCCGCTTGGCCGTAAAACATATTACTCATAAGA
>CAILDT010000624.1 GCA_903833025.1 uncultured Bacteroidota bacterium
GTTTCGCATTGTATTCATTTTCAATTCCTTTAGTTACTAGGGCTTGTTGCTTAGTGATTGACTCTACTTTGGCTTCTTGTACTTTGGCGGCAATTTCAACTGCGTTTTTATATTCAACATATCGTGAATAGCCCAACCACCACCCAGAGCCGAAAGCAATAGATAACACAGCACCAAGTATTGCCAATTTTGCATAGTCAATCATTTCACAGGCTCAGTCGTTATAAAACGGAGAACAGCACATATAATGCCGATAACAACAAAAGACACACCATAGTATCTAGGGTCAATAATGTTTTGTACATAAGAAAAGTTTTCAAATAATGCGCCAAATACAACTAATAATAAAGAAAACCACATAGTCCTACTGTGGGACATTCGTTTCATTTTGGCACTTCGAAACCGTGAGTAATAAGCCATATATACCCTAGCAAAGCAATTAAAGCATAGCCAATAGTCCGCAAAGAAAACCAACCAAATTGCGTAACTTTTTCATTAAGCCATTCTTTAATAGCTTCTTTAACAACTTCTTTGTCTAGGTCTGCCATGTCTTGCTCACTTTGGTTTGCGTGTAGTTGCTTTTTTAACGGTCTTTTTAGCTACTTTTTTGGCAGCAGGTTTGACAGGAAAGTCAAAAGCTGGTTTAGCTTGAAAACCAAATTTGTCTAAAATCCATGTAAATGTAAAATTCATATTAGTCCTATGGTTTAGGTTGATTTGTTGTTAAAACTGTACCATCCCAAGTAAAACCAATGCCACCTTGACCAATTACTTCAGATAATACCCAATCAATTACAACGGGGTCTACACCCTCACTCCATACTGGTTGCCATATTATAGAAGAAGTTGTTTCTTGTATTAATTGAATAGAACCTTCAGGGGGTGTCCAAATTGATGTATCACCATTCCAAACACAATTATTAATAACAATGTTATTTTCAACAATTAAATAATTTATAGCTGTCATTTTTTTCCTTTACCATTGTATTAGTACAACACCAGCGCCACCCGTGTTTGACGCATTAACTGGGCCATCTGCGTCACTGCCACCTGAAACTCCAGGTGCGCCAGTTCCAGGAGTTGCTCCAGTTTTTCCACCACCATAAGTAGTGTAAGCGCCACCACCAGTACCCAATGAAGTTGAGCCACCGTTAGTGCCACCAGTACCATAACTTTGTCCACGACCAGTACCATCTTGCCCAGCATAACCATCTATGTTAAAGTCCCCAGCACTACCAGAACCACCAGCGCCACCAGCAGATTCAGCGCCTTGTGATAACACACCGCCCGTTGCCGATACAGTAGTAATAGTTTGAGTTCCTGAAGCTACAGAAGTTGTGCCACCATTTGCAGCACCAACACCACCAGCGCCTATTGTTACAGTTAATGTGTTTCCGCTAGTTAAACTACTCAACCATTTTAATGCTGTGCCACCGCCACCGCCACCGCCAGTTACTACGCCAGCATCAAATACACCTCTTGTGCCACCGCCACCGCCAATAACTTGCAAACTAATAGCGGTTATGCCTGTTGGTATAGTAAAAGTTCCACTAGAGCTAAATATTTGTGCTCTTTGTCCTACATAAGAGGGAGTAGAAGAAGTCCAAGCGCTACCATTAGAAGTTAAAACATTTCCTGAAGTGCCAGGACTTGTTAAACCTGTACCGCCTTGTGGCGCTGATAAAGCGGTAGTTAAGCCTGTAATAGAAGTAATGTCTGAGTTAGCACCTGATTTAGCAGCAGTTAAATTTCCTCTAGCTGTAGTAGCATTAGCAACATCTGAAAGATTGTTAGCTTTTAAAAGAGTTAAAGCTAAATTGGTAGTATCAGCAGCGTCTACATACGCTTTAGTAGCAGCGTCTTGCGCCAAACTAGGGTCTACCACATTCTTAATTTGATTAGTATTCATATTAAGATTACCTGTAGCTGGTGTTTGACCATCAGCAGCTAAAGAACCAGTCAAAGCTGTACCAATGTCGCTAAGTGTTGTATTAGCCCATGTTGAGGTAATAGTAGTTGCTGTAACTACTGGGTTACCAGATGGAAGGTTATATGTACCACTACCGTTTCTACTCATTATTTATTCTCCTGCTTTCATTCTTTGTGCGCCAATTAATGTGCCTGTTCCAATTTGAGGTATTTTAAGCAATTTTGCTAATTCTTTTGCTGTTTCTGGGCGTTGAGTTAATAATGCTTGAGTTATTTGACGACCTCCTGGCATATAAGGCGCTGAAGTTGCTGCGCCAATTAACCAATCTTTCCAATCTGTAGCCAACATACGAGCAGCAGTACCAGAATCTTTAATTTGACTTGGCAATACTCTTTCTGCTGCATCTGTTAAATCTTGCATTAATGCTTGACCTGTAGCCGTTTGTCCTTTACCAGCAGATTTGTCAGCAGACCTTACAGCAGCAGCTAATTGATTTGGAGTAAATACTTCGCTTGTTCCTGCACGAGAACCAGCGCCACGAATACGAACATAATTAGCATAACCAGTATTAATTTTTGCTAATTCATCAGCAAATTGAGGATTGCTTCTTCCCAAAGATTCACGAATATCAGCCAATGCTTGTTGATAAGCTCTACCAATAGTTGCTTGAGAACCTGTAGAGCCTTTATAATCGCCAATAATTTTGTTTAAATCTTCTTCAACAATTTTAAATGTATTGCCGTCAATAATGCCTTTATCAGAAATACGACTTTGAATCATGTCTTTTACATCATTGCTAACCATTAAAGCATCTTCTTGTTTTAACCCAGCAACATTTTTTTTAAGTCCAGACAAACTGTCATATAAAGCTGCATCAGGCTTAAATGTTAATTTTGGCAATAATGTGTCATAAGCATCTTCTAATTGATTTTTAAGATAATTAACGCCTTCACGACCTGTAGCAATAGGTACTTCACCATTAATAGGTTGAACAACACGCTTATAAGCTGCACGATTAAAATCTTCAATACCTTTGCGTCTTGCAGCATTAATAGCTTCGCCAACAATAGGAAGACTTGTTGCTTTATCTTCAAAAGATTTTAAAAAGCCACCCATAATTTGCCCAGGTGTCATTGAAATTTTTTCGGCAATCATTTTTTTAACATCAGGTGTCATTAATGGGCTTAAAACACGAGAAGCACCAGCCATTACAGGCACTCCTAATGCTCCTAATCCAGCTCCAATAGCTGTACTTGTGCCACGACCTTCATCTGTTGGAGTGGTTAATGCTGAAGTTGCGCCACCAATAGCCGCTTGTTCACCCATTGCAGTAGCATAACTTGGCAATTTACCAATAATATTAGCTGCTTGTGGAACTGCTTTAACTGCATTAACGCCTTTTTGCAACAAAGAAGCAGGGGCTAAATAAGAGCCAATTTGACCTGCTCCAGTAGCTACAGGATATTCTTTAGAAGCGCCTTGAGTCATTGCTCTGCCAACATCAATAATGTTTTGACTTGTTTCAGGGGAAATAATAGACTCTGGCAATAATTGTGATGCAGCACCAGCACCTTTAATAGTTTCGCCTAAAGCGCCAACCATCATAGGGCCAACTACACGAGGCTTTCCTTCAACACCAACAGGGTTGCGTAATGCCTCTAAAGCAGCCTGCATCCGTGTTTGTGGTTTTTCAACTTGTGGTGTTGGCGTAGGTTGATTAATTTGTGGCGCAGAATACAGTTTTTGTGCTTGTGCAATAACTTCTTCTTGGCTTGCTCCAACTGGGCCAATAAGTGTTATTTCTTTGCCATCTGGGGCAACAACTGTGTATTCTTTTTCTGCCATTATTTAACGCTCCAACCAACTTGATTACCTGTAGGTGTTGATTGTTCGCCAATATAAATGCTATATGGAAACTCCATTTTTGCAGGCCCAGTTTCAGCTTGTTTAACTTGTAAATTATGAGAAATTCTTTTGCCTTCCAAAATTTCCTTTTGAACAGCAAGAATTTTTGGAAGTGAAGTTGGGTCTGAAGTAATTGTTCCAAACGCATCCTGCATAACTTTTTGTTGATATTGAGAAGGTGTGGCATCCATCTTTTTAAGATTTTCCATTGTGCTTACAAATAATCTACTTCCCAATTCTTCTGTGTTATTAATTTTATTAACGGCAATTTTTGTGCCAAGGTTGTTGTTAAATAATTTAGCAATGTCTGTTTTTTGTTGTGCAAAAGTTCCAGTAAATCCTTGAGGTGCAAGTTCAATAGCTTTATTTATATTATTAATTTCAACAGGAATATTTTTAAGTGTTTCCCATTGCTTAACAAGTCCCTCTCCCATGCCGCCTTGTATTTTGTTTTTAAACGGTTCATAGTTTGCAACATTGGTAATTGCAGTCATGCTTGGAGCGCCAGCTTTGCTAATATCAGTTCTATAACCCATATATCCTGGGTTTTCTTTAGCAAACTCATACTCTAATACAGAAGATGGTTTTTCAGGCATCATTTGTTTAAGAATTGTAGGTGTATATTCTTTACCAGCGCCATAAGGGTTAGTACGAATATCTCTTAATGCACCAGCTAAATTAGGTGCTACAGCAGGTTGAACGGCTGTAGGCATAGGTACATTTCCTGCGTATGGCCCAGCCATTTCAGTAGCTTGTGCAGGAGTACCTGTCATTTGTTGAATAATCTTTTCTTCAGCAGTATTTCTGCCTTCTCTTAATTGCTTTACTAATTCAGCAGCTTTAGTGTCACCTTGTTTAGCAAGGTAAGCTCCAGTAAGCATATTAGCTACAGGAGCAAGGTTTTGAAAAAATGAAGTTGGCACATAACGACCACTAATCATTTGACCTTGTGGTTGCTGGTTTTGTTGCATTAACATAGCCGCCATTTGTTGTTGGCGGTTTAATTGTTGTTGCTGTGCATATAACTCAGGAGGCAATGTGCCAGCTTGAGATAGGTTTAATTGGTCTAATTCGTTTGCCATATTATTCTCCGTAACTACCCCATCCATTAGTACCCATGTTGTAGTCGCTCATTGGATTCCAAGTATTGCTGCCTAATTGATTAACTTGCGCTTGCATTTGTGGAGTGTTTGAAGTTCCCAAATAAGCAGCAGCCCTGTCCATAGGTGATGCACCA
>CAILDT010000625.1 GCA_903833025.1 uncultured Bacteroidota bacterium
AGAACAGGAATTATATTTCTCTATAGGACAAAAAATTAAGAGGACAGAACAAAGTCAAATGTTCGGCAAACCTTGTTTTAAAATAAATGGTAAAGCATTTATGTGCTTTTTTGAAAACCATACCGTGTTTAAACTCACTGGCGACTGTCATAAAGATGCCGTTGGCTTAAAAGGAGCGCAGCTGTTCGACCCTTCAGGCAAAAAAAGAGCAATGAAAGAATGGGTGCAAGTACCCTTTCAGCATAAGGATAAATGGGCAAAGTTTGCGATGCAAGCGGCTAAATATGCTTATGAAATGTAACTTTAATACTTCTCAATCGTCTTGAAACTAATAATAGATGTTGGAAATACAAGGTTAAAAGCAGCAGTTTTTAGCGGGAACGAAATGGTGGAAGCATTTGTTTTTGATAACACAGTGAAACTAATTACCTCCGATTTGTTTACCAAATACACCATCACTAATTGTATGGTGGCGTCTGTAAAATCGGGGATAGAGGACTTTGTAAATCAATTGAAACAGAAAACCAATACCATATTATTTACTGCTGAAACGCCTGTGCCGATAAAAAACTTATACACGTCGGCAACTACTTTGGGTAGAGATAGATTAGCAGCAGCAGTTGGAGGCAATAATTTATATGCCGATAAAAATGTGTTGGTGATAGATGCTGGCACTTGTTTGAAATACAATTTTGTGAACAATAAAGGCGAGTTTTTGGGCGGGGCAATATCTCCAGGGTTACAAATGAGGTTTAAAGCGTTAAACACTTTTACTGCCCGTTTACCAATTATTGAAATGAATACGGACTATGATAAAGCAGTTGGCACTAATACCAGCGAAAGTATTTTGGCGGGCGTAGTGCTTGGCACGTTGGCGGAAGTAGCTGGAATGATAGAACAGTATAAAAAGCTTTATAATAATTTAACAGTAGTAATAACAGGTGGAGATGTTTATTTCTTTGAGAAACGGTTAAAAAACAGCATCTTTGCCGACCAATATTTAATCCTCAAAGGGTTAAACCTTATTTTAGAACATAACATTAATGCGAAAACATAAAACTTTACAAGTCCGGAATACCACGTTTTCGTTACTTATAATTACCTTTACTTTATTAACCTTATCTCTTTCAATGAGCGCGCAAAGTACCAGCTCGCCGTATTCACGCTACGGAATAGGAGATATAAATAACAAAAATTTCGGGCAAACTGCCGCTATGGGAGGTACCAACATTGCAATGCAAAACGATACGTTGCCATTGTTTTTTATTAACCCTAATAACCCTGCATCGTATTCAAATATGCGATTAACAACTGCCGAAGTAGGGATGAATTATAACCGAGTACAACTACAAAACACCGACTCAAAACAAAATATTAATAATGCTTCTTTAGCTTATGTTGCTTTGGCTTTTCCGCTTAAAAAATGGTGGGGTACAAGTTTCGGGCTAGTGCCGTTTAGTTCGGTTGGGTATAAAGTTACCGACCATCAGGTAATTAATAGCGTGCCTATTGATTACTTATATGATGGCTCTGGCGGAATAAATCAGTTGTATTTGGGTAATGCTTTTAAACCACTTTATGGATTACCGAAAATGTTTATGGGGTCGGATTATTATAAACGTTTGTCATCTAAAACAAATCCTGATAATACCTTGAAAACAGATTCGGCTTACAAAGCCGACCAAGCAATAATTAAGGGGATATTAAAACATAAAAAGAGTTTACAGAATTTATCGTTAGGATTTAACTTTTCATACCTCTTCGGGCATATCGACCATAGCCGTAGAGATTTATTCCCTTACAGCGGTTCGTTTTTTAATACTCGCACAGGAGTTACTACTCGTGTTTCTGATGTTTATTTTGATTACGGTGTGCAATATGCATTCACCTTTGATTCGGTAAGATATAGAGACGATAAAGATTCGATACATCCTATAAAACGACGTGCTTTGAAAGATAAAGTACAGTTATTATTCGGTGCAATTTTTGCTGCGCAAACAAATATTAGCGCAAAAAATGATAGCTTAGCTTATACCTATTATAGCGATGCACAAGGGTATGAAAGAGTGAAAGATACTATAGAAAACACAAAAGGCACACACGGAAACATTACGCTTCCATTATCGTTCGGCATTGGGTTGGGATTAAAGAAAGGAGATAAATGGTTAATAGCTGCCGACTTCGCTATGCAAAATTGGAGTTCGTACAAAGCATTTGACCAAACTGGAGGATTAAAAAATAGTATGCGTGTTTCGCTTGGCGGACAGTGGACTCCTAATTCACAAGCTACACAAAAACATTATATGCAACGGATACGTTATCGCGCAGGGGTTAGGTATGCTCAAACAGCTTTGGAATTAAAAAGCACACAGCTAACCGAATCTGCTGTTAGTATAGGTTTCGGTTTCCCGATTGGTACTGATTACAGAGCGGCTAACTTCTCGATGCTTAATATTGGGTTAGAACTTGGCGAACGAGGGACCATTAACAACGGATTAATAAAAGAAAACTTCTTCAAAGCTACTATCGGGTTTACCATCAACGACCTTTGGTTCAGAAAATATAAATACGATTAAACTTACCGATAACTATAAAAACGGATTTGCGAATCTCTTTATGAGTTTAGATTTGTAAATTTGCAACCATTAATTATCTGTACCCATAAAATGTTTCGATTTACTTTACTCATTATTCTTTCCTTAACTTTATTTTCTGCCTGCGAAAATGATATTGCAGTGGTTAATACCATTAATGCGGATAACGAAAAAGTATTGCCCATAGAAGCAGATAAGAATGCAGAAATAATGTACAGCGATTCGGCACAGGTACGTGCAAAACTTACTGCACCTGTTTTAAATCGCTTTGAAGGGAAAAAGAAATATATGGAATTGCCCAAAGGAATGGAAGTTATTTTTTATGACGAACATCGCAATCAGCAAACAAAACTGACTGCCGATTACGGAATTGGATTTGAAAGCAACGAAGGAATGGAGCATATGGAAGCAAAAAGAAACGTGGTAGTGATAAATCAAAAAGGAGATACTTTAAATACAGAACATTTAATTTGGAATGCATTAACAAAAAAGATATTTACAGATGCCTTTGTAAAAATAACTACTAAAGATGATGTTATTTGGGGCGATGGTTTAACCTCTAATCAGGATTTTTCGGATTATACCATTACCAACGTAAAGGGCGAAGTAAGTGCAAAGGATAATGAAGTAAATAAAAAAAGTGATAAGTAATTTGTAAACGTTATGTCGAATAAAGTATTTAGAATTCTTGAATTAGTATGGTTGTTTTTTACCTGTATTGCTATATTGTTATGTGCTTATAGTATTATCGGGGGCGATTACCGCGACTCTTTATTTTTTCTGGTAATAACATTTGCCGCAGGTTTAATATATGCAGTGCGAAGAAAACAACGGATAAAATTTGAAGCTGCATTGAAAGAAAAAGAACAAGGACAAAAGAAATAAACTTGGAAAGTTCCGTCATCATTCTTATAACACTTATTGCTTCGGCTTTTTTCTCCGGACTGGAAATTGCTTTTATTACTTCCAACAAATTACGCATTGAATTAGAAAGTAAACAAGGCAACCCATCAGCAAAAATACTTTCTTACTTCAGCAAAAACCCTTCGCGTTATTTAGGCACTATGTTATTGGGAAATAACATTGCGTTGGTTATTTTCAGTATTTATATGGATGAAGAATTAAAACCCTTTTTTACTCCTTATATATCTTCACGCGTATTAACTTTATTACTCTCTACTTTTATTTCTACAATGCTGATATTAGTAACTGCGGAATATTTACCCAAAAATCTCTTTAGAATAAACCCAAATAAAACGCTTACTTTATTTGCATTTCCGCTTACGTTGATTTTTGGTTTGCTATATCCTATGGTAATGCTTACGGTTGGTTTCTCCGAATTTATATTGAAAAAAGTATTCAGAGTGAAAATAGAAAAAGAAAAAACTGCTTTCACAATGATTGACTTGGATAATTATTTACGACAAGGAACTTCGGCAGTGGAAATGAAAGCAGAGGTGGACCACGAGATACAGATATTTAAAAATGCGCTCGACTTCTCATCCGTAAAAGCACGTGAATGTATGGTGCCACGTACCGAAATAATAGCGTTGGAAGTGGAGAATGGAATAGATGATTTAAAACAAAAGTTTATTCAAACTCGATTATCAAAGATTTTAATTTATTCTGAAACCATTGATAACATTATTGGTTATGTTTATTCAAAAGAATTATTTAAACGACCTGAAAACATTAGAAGCGTGTTATTACCTGTTTCTGTAGTGCCCGAATCGATGCCTGCAAGTGAAGTGCTAACCGGATTTATAAAAGATAAAAAGAGCATTGCAATAGTTGTGGATGAGTTTGGTGGTACTTCGGGAATGCTTACAATGGAAGATGTGATGGAAGAAATATTTGGTGAGATAGAAGACGAACACGACAAAGAAGAGATGATTGAAAAACAAATTTCGGAAACAGAATTTGTTTTTTCTGCACGATTAGAAACTGATTATATTAATCACAAGTACAATTTGCAATTGCCAATACTTGACAACTTTGAAACATTAGGAGGGTTGATAATGCACTACCACGAAAGCATTCCAAAGGTGAACGAAGAAATACATATTGAATCATTTTTGTTTACTATCACCTCCGCCACTCGCACACGAATAGAGCAAGTGAACATTAAAATTAAAAAGGGAACTGATTAACGCTTCGTTAGTTTGCGACCAACTGCGCCATTTACAACATAAACAACGCGTGCCGAATACTTGCCTTGGTTTATCTTTGCATAAAATTATTTATATAAACTATTTAAAAAAAACTTTATTATGAAAAAAACTCTTTTAATTATTATTGCATTCGCAACTATTAACATTGCAAATGCGCAAGGTCCGGAAGTTACTTCGTGGATACAAAACACAACAGGTGCGGTTGGTTACAATAGCATTCCTTCCAATGTGCAAACGGTGCAATATTCGGCAACACAAGTGTATGTTAGCTGTACTTGTATTCCGGGCTATAGCATTGGTCCGTGGGCAGGGAATCCGAATGTGCCATTGAATCAGAATTTTGTTTGGAAGATAACACGTGCTCCTGTTCAAAATACTGGAACAGCTACTGCTATTGGTTTGGGACATACAGGAGTGTGGACAAATGGTGTTTCTATATTTAATGTATCCGATGCGGCGTCGTACAATAATGGAGGCGTATGGTTCCGGAATGCTTATTTCTGGGAAGGTTCGGGGTTTGATGCTTGTTTGGGACATCCGCAGCAACAGGGCGAATACCACCATCACGTGAGTCCTACTTGTTTGTATAACGATGCCGACAGTACACATCATTCGCCAATTATTGGTTATGCTTTTGATGGGTTTCCTGTTTATGGTGCGTACGCTTATACCAATGTAAATGGCACAGGTGCTATTAAAAGAATGAAATCGAGCTATGCGGATACTACTACTAATCTTCGCGCAAGCGGACCAGCTGTAAGTACTACTTATCCTAATGGTTGTTTTATTCAAGATTTTAAATACACCGCAGGTAGTGGCGATTTGGATGCACGTAACGGAAGGTTTTGTGTAACTCCCGAATATCCTGCTGGTACGTATGCGTACTTTGTTACTATTGATAATAATTTAAACCCAGTGTTTCCTTATACTTTTTACGGTACTTATTATGGTGTGGTGCAAACTGGTAATACCGGACCAGGTAGTGGACACACTACCATAACCGAAACTACAACTGTTTATACACCTGTAGCAACGGGCATTGACGAACAGAACAGAGATATTAAATTTCAGTTGATGCAAAACCCGGTTTACAATTATGCGTTTATTTATTTCGACCCGGCAAGTAAAAACAATATTAAAGGTACATTGTATGATGCTAAGGGAACCCTTATCCGCACGATAGAGAATATGCAACCGAGCATTGAATACACTTTGGATATGAGTGATTTTGCAGAAGGAATTTATATTCTTAAATTGGAAGCAGGAGATAAAAGAGCTGTACAGAAGATTATTAAATCAAAGTAATATATTTGCAGAATATTTGATTTGACGTAAGTGAAAAAAACATATTATATTATTATAAGCATAGCAACTCTTTGGGTTGCTATGTCTTTTTCCACTCGTGCCAAAACAGTTGCCAACAAAGGCAAACTCATTATTACTTTTATAAATTATGTTGGAGATAAAAAACTAAAGCTCGATTCGGCTAACTATACTAACCTATCTGGACAATCATTTACTATCACTAATTTTAAATATTATGTTGGTAATTTCCGTTTGAAAAGAAATGATGGAACAGAATATACCTCTGAAGAATATTTTCTTATAAAGGAAGATGATGATAAATCGAAACAAATTACGTTGGATGATGTACCTGTCGGAACGTATTCTTCCATAGAATTTATTGTGGGTGTGGACAGTATTCATAATTGCAGTGGTGCGCAATCTGGTGCGTTGGACCCTGCCAATGGTATGTTTTGGACGTGGAACACCGGCTATATATTTATGAAACTGGAAGGTAAATCGCCTGCATCTAATTCGCCAGGACATATATTTGAGTTTCATATCGGAGGTTATAAAGCACCTGCAAATTGTATTCGGAAGGTTACGTTAAATTTAAATGATAGAATCTCTTTTAAACAAAATCCCGATTACCTTTATATAAATGTGGATGCAAGTGAGGTAATGAAAACGCCAACAACTATTGATTTATCTAAACTATCTTCGGTAACTGATTTCCGTAATGCAACTACTATAGCTGATAACTATGCCGATATGTTTCGCTTACCATCTTTAATTCAATACGTGCCGATAAATAAATTGAAATAGTTATTTAAAATGAAAACTAAGTTCATTTATATTTCTCTTATTCTCGTTGCAATTATCTTACTCAATAGTTTTATTGATGATAATCCTTATTTCAAAATAACAAAAGCGGATGTTGAATTAACTATTCCGAAAGGGTTTCCGAAGCCGATTTATAATTTTGATAAAAATAAATTAACTCCCGAAAGGTTTGTGTTGGGGAGGAAATTGTTTTACGACCCTTTTCTTTCTAAAGATAGTTCCACCAGTTGTTCCTCTTGCCATCAGCGGATTGCAGCGTTTGCACATATCGACCACGCATTGAGCCACGGCATTAATGGGTTGATAGGAAAACGCAATGTGATGTCGTTGCAAAACCTTATTTGGCGAGATGCTTTTATGTGGGATGGGGGTGTGAATAACCTGGAAATACAGCCGATTAACCCTATTACCAACCCGATAGAGATGAATGAAACACTTGCCAATGTGGTAAATAAATTAAAACATAATGCAGAATATGTGCAATCTTTTCGCGAAGCATACAATGATACTCTTATTAATTCGGAACGGGTTTTAAAAACTCTTGCACAGTTTACCGGGTTAATGATTTCGAGCAATTCGCATTACGATAAGTACATTGAAGGCAAAGAAGAGTTTACAGAGGCGGAACTAAACGGCTTAAAAATATTTAAAACCAAATGTGCTAATTGCCATAGTGGTAGTTTATTTACTGATAACAGTTATCGCAACAATGGCTTGAAACCTGATACTGCATTGAAAGACAAAGGCAGAGGATTGATAACAGGAAAAGACGAGGACAATAATAAATTTAAAGTGCCTACGCTGCGCAACGTTGAAATGACGTATCCTTATATGCACGATGGGCGGTTCAGGAATTTGCAACAGGTGGTTAAT
>CAILDT010000626.1 GCA_903833025.1 uncultured Bacteroidota bacterium
ATTTAAAAACCACTTCAAAATTCTATGATGGATTAGCTGATTTAATGAAAAACTTAAACGATTCGGTAGATGATACTAAAAAGTATAAGGAGCAAATTGGTCAACTTTCATCTAATTTAGAATCGTTGAACACTATTTACGGTAATATGCTTACCGCTATGAGAAAATAATTTTTTCTTTTTGCTTGTATTTTCTTAAGCAAAAGCAGAATTATTTTCAGACCTTTTAAAATTAATTATTAATTGAAATAAATTTATAGACTACTATGTCAGGAGCAAAAGAAACGCCAAGGCAAAAAATGATTGGTATGATGTACCTAGTGTTAACAGCACTTTTGGCACTTAACGTATCAAAAGAAATATTGAATGCCTTTATTGCTATCGAAGAAAGTTTGAATACTACAAACACCAACTTTGATACTAAGAATGGTATATTATATTCAAGATTTAAGGATGCTTATAATAATGATCAGAAAAAGGTAAAACCTTATTATGATAATGCATTAAAAGCCCAAAAATACGCTAAAGAGTTATGTGATACTGTTGATGCAATAAAAAGCAGATTATATGCTAACGTGCAGGGAGGATTAACAAAATCTCAAGCGGATACTTTTCAATTAAAGTATTTGGATAGTAAGGATAATTATGATATTCCTACTAGAATAATGATTGGAGATGACCCTGAACATGCTGTTGGTGCAGCTGTTGGTTTGAAAAAGCAAATTGAGGAGTTCAAGAAAAAAATGACCGAACTTGTTGAACAAAAGGACAGGGCTAATTTGAAACTCGGATTAGATTTGAACGATATTTATTCGGTTGCAGAAGAAAAGAAACTAACTTGGGAGGATAATAATTTCTATCACAGTCCAATAGCGGCAGTTTTTAGTGTATTGGCAAAGTTGAAAACTGACACAAAAAATGCAGAAGGTGATGTTGTTACCACTTTGTTCAAAGCAATTGATGCAAAATCTTTTAAGTTTGATGTGTTGGAAGGAAAAGTTTTCGCTCCTATGAATTATGTTATTGCAGGGGAAAAATACGAAGCAGACATTTTTGTTTCTGCGCATAGCAATACAGTTCAACCAGAGGTGCAAATTGGAACTGTTGATTCGACTGATAGAAACAATCCAAAAATTAATTCACCAATAATTGTTCCTGTTGATGGTGGTGTTGGTAAGTATGAAATAACAACAGGCGCTGAAGGACTTCAGCAGTATAGTGGGATAATTAATGTGAAAGGACCTGATGGGAAAATGAACCATTATCCTTTCCACGGAGAATATACAGTTGCTAAACCATCTTTTGCAGTATCTCCTACTAAAATGAACGTATTTTATATTGGTGTAGATAATCCTGTTGATATTTCTGTAGCAGGTGCCGCCCCACAGGATGTTGTTCCTTCTATTTCTGGTGGTGGAGGAACGATTGTTAATAAGGGACAAGGGCATTATATTGTAAACGTTAAGACTGCTGGAGATTGCACAGTTGGAGTTTCTATTAAAAATGCAAAAACAGGAGTTGTAAAATCTATGGGCACACCAATGAAATTTAGGGTTAAAAAAGTACCAAGCCCTACTGCATCGTTTGCTGGAGTTGTTGGTGATGGTGCTGCTGGAGCAGCTGATTTAGGTATTGCAGGAGGTGTAATTCCAAAGATGGATGCTTTTGAATTTGATTTGCAGTTTCCTGTTGTTTCTTGGAATATGTCGATGATGGTTAATGGGCAATGGGTTGATCAACCGGCAACTGGAGCTAGTGTAACTGGTGCTCAAAAATTAATGTTACAAAAGGCAAAAAAGGGTGGTAGAGTTATTATAGAATCGGTTATTGTTAAAGCACCCGATGGTAACAGAAAAATTAATGGATGCGTTATAAAGGTTAAATAGTATTATTTACGAAAATAAATAGCCATGAAAAAAGTAAAGATTCTTTTATTAGTTTTGATTGCATCCTTCTCAACAGTTGGAGGTTTTGCTCAAGATCCCAATAATCCAGATGTGTTGAAGCCGTCCAAATATCCTGATGGTATCTACACAAAAGAGAATAGTAGGACTAGAAGAGCAATTCCTTATACTACATTGCGTGAAGCTGACGTAATGTGGAGTAGAAGGATTTGGAGAGTTATTGATTTAAAAGAAAAAATTAATCATCCTTTATATTATCCAACAGAAATTATTGGAGATAGAAAAAGTATGTTTCAAGTAATAAAGGACGCTGCTTTAATAGATGGTACTGTAACTTGTTTTAATGTTACAGATGATGAGTTTAGAAATGAATATACTAAGACGGAAGTTGAAGGCTTGCTTTCTAAGTGGGATTCTACTAATACAATTGATGATGTTAATAATCCAGGTGCTACTATTGTTGCTCCAGTTAAAAGGGATATTAAATCGGATCAAATTACTAAATACGAATTAAAGGAGGATTGGTTTTTCGATAGGCAACGTTCGGTATTAGATGTTCGTATTATTGGAATTGAAGTAATGATAGCAAAAACAACGGAAGGTAGTGGAGAGGTTTTAGGAGATAAAGGTTTGTTTTGGGTATACTACCCTGAAGCTAGACCACTATTTGCGAATCAAGAGGTATATATGAGACATAATGATGCTGAAAGAAGAACTTTGGATGACATTTTTTGGAAACGAATGTTCTCTAGTTATATTGCTAAGGAAACAAACGTGTATAACCGTGTTCTTTCTGAATACATTGTGGGATTAGATGCTTTGTTAGAATCGGATAAGATTAAGAACAAAATATTTGAATTTGAACACGATTTTTGGCAATTCTAATTAGTAATAGTGATATTTTAAAACCCTTCAGATTTTCCTGAAGGGTTTTTTTATGCATATTTTGTTTTAAAAGATA
>CAILDT010000627.1 GCA_903833025.1 uncultured Bacteroidota bacterium
GAGATTGCTTCGCGAAAAGCTCGCAATGACGATAACTATAATAATAGGAGAGGGGTAAACCTACCGCTTACGCAAAAAAACCTACCGCTTACGCAGAAAAACCTACCGCTTGCGCAATTTGCAAAACCTAAAGAAAATATATTATGTATAACCTTGTGGAATCTGATACTATGAGTTGTCTTATTATCAAGAACCGATTCCGGATAATTAAATATAATCGGCTATGAGTTATTCAAACATTAATATCAGTTGCTTCAGCGATGATGAACTGATGAAGGAGTACAAAAAAACAAACGACAAATTATTTGTTGGTGAGTTGTACAAACGCTATTCGCACTTAGTGCTTGGAATGTGTATTAACTATTTTAAAGACAAGGATGAAGCCAAGGACGCAGTAGTTGCCATATTCGAAAAGCTTTTTATAGAGTTGCAAAAGCACGAAGTAAATTGTTTTAAAGCGTGGTTAATTTTTATAGTGCGTAACTATTGTTTGAATGTATTAAAGAAAAGAAGCACACAACTTCATCGCGATTTGGAATATCATTATGCAGTAAATATTCCTCTTGTTCAATCGGAAAAAGAAGAGTTGGAAGAAGAAGACGAACAATTAAAGAAGTTAGAAAAAGCATTGCTGGAGTTAAATGCTTTTCAGAAAGAATGTATTGAAATGTATTACTATAATAAAATGAGTTACTCGCAGATAGTAGAAACTACAGGGTATTCGATGAAGGAAGTAAAAAGCTATTTGCAGAATGGAAAAAGAAATTTGAAACTATTAATATTAAATTCTAAATAAAACATCCCTATGAAAACTATTTATAATACTAACGATTGTCTATCGTTTCACCAGCTGAAAGGATACGTTGATAAAAGCATTGCTGCTGAAGACACCAAACTTATTTACATACATATTACCAGTTGCGAGCTGTGTGCATCGGCTATAAATGGCTTTGGTATGTTGCCTTTTACTGCTGACGAAGTGGAGGAATTAAATTTTGAAGTGGATGCGAAAGTTAATGTTGCCAAACAGATACACCGTATTAATGCTGCACAGGTATTGATGGCTGCCGCTTCGGTAATGGTTATTATCGGGTTTTATAAGTTGGTTAATACGTATGGCGTTAAACAAAATGATGTGGCTGTTAAAGAAATTAACATACCCGAAATTAATATTGCACCAGCCAAACAAATGGCTGTTGCTATTGATGCGCCAATAGTTTCTTCAGCAAAAAAAGAAATGAAACCTGTTTCTAAAACTAACACTAATTCAAAAACAAAAGATACTGCACGTGTTGTTAATAGTGCGGAAGAGATGGAACGGATTGCTGTAAATTTTAATAGATTATTTTTAAGTGGGGTAACAAAGAGTGATATTATAAACCTTCCTATTACTGATGATGTAATGTATATAGAGGATTTGAAAGTGGTGGATTATAAGAAAACTTATTTTTATGCTGCGCCTGTGTTTTCCGATATA
Organism: uncultured Bacteroidota bacterium; assembly: GCA_903833025.1. Taxonomy (GTDB): domain Bacteria; phylum Bacteroidota; class Bacteroidia; order 2-12-FULL-35-15; family 2-12-FULL-35-15; genus 2-12-FULL-35-15. The sequence goes on from CAILDT010000627.1 coordinate 1,478, forward strand.
TTTACAAGTACCAATGCTTCCGCAGAAAATAAAACAACAAACCCTGATGAGCAAAACAAAACAACAGAGCGCAAACCGGCAGCATACCAAGTACTCAAAAAGGGATTGCAGTTGTTTAAACAACAAAAGTATTTGGATGCCAACACCGAGTTTGAATTGTTACTTGAGAAAAACAATAATGATGTAAACGCTTTATTCTACAGTGGTATTTGCTTGTGCGAGTTAGGTGTTTATCATTCAGCAATAAAACAATTTAAGCAGGTGATGGCATATCCCAACCATCAGTTTGAAGAAGAAGCAAAATGGAAACTTGCTTTAACATACTATAAGCAGGGCGATATGGCGAACGCTAACATTTTGTTTAAAGAGATTGTGGATGATGATGGGTTTTATGCAGAGAAAGCGAAGGGGATGGTTCAGTAATTAACCGATGAATGGTAGTAGAGGCAGCCAATTGCCAACACTGACAAAATTACAGTGCCCCTGACAAAATTTCAGTTTTTAAATAAACTTCCCATTTAAAAAAATTGAAATTTTGTCAGAAATTATTCTGTTTTTTCTGCTGGAATAAAATTTGTAATCGCTCATATACAATTAACAAATGTTTAACTAAAATAATAGGAGGACCCTAATTATGACAATTGTAAAATGGAAAAAGCCCTCAACTGAAGGGCAAAAAGCAACAAACCCTGTAGTTTTTAATTCTCCGCTTTCGGGATTGTTTGAGAATTTATTAGGAGAAGATTTTTTAACAAAGGAATATGCATCGTATGTTCCTGCCGTAAATTTTTCGGAGCAAAAAGAAAACTATTCTTTGGATGTTTTCGCTCCCGGCTTCGAAAAAAATGATTTTAAAATTGAAGTGAACAAGGGAGTGCTCACTGTTTCCGGTTATCGCGAAGATGAAAAAGAAACGGTAGAAAAAAATTATACCCGTAAGGAATTTAATCACGGGTCGTTTCAGCGAAGCTTCACTTTGCCTGAAGAAGTAAATGAAAATGCCATTGAAGCCAAGTACGAAAGTGGTATTTTAAAAATTACGATGGCTAAGAAAGAAGATTCGAAAACAGAAGCGATTGAAATTAAAATTTCGTAAACGTGTAATTAAAGTAATGTTTAACTCTTAAAATTAAATGGTATGATGTCGCTTATTTTAAGTTTAGGTATTATAGTGTCGGCTACTGTGTTTACAGTAAAATATGCGCTTGCGATGCAAAACAAAGGCAAATCTGCGGACAATAATAAAATCAATAATAATACAACCGCAGAACACATTGCAGAGCAAAAGCAAGATAACAAGCCGTATTACGAAGCATTGATTTCGAGAAACAGAAGGTCGGATGATTTTCTGGATTTATCGGGTGGACTGCTTGGTATTTAGTGCCACACGTTTGAGAAAACAAAAAAGGGGATTGAATCATTCAATCCCCTTTTTTGTTTTTATCCATCAAGATAAATCGATGTTAATAAGTAATGAAACATTAAAATCCTTTTATCCGAAAAACAAATCTATTTTCGCAGTGTCTTCTAATTTATTAATTCAATTAGTAGAGGCGTTATCTAAAAAGTAATTAAAACTACTTAATATTTCGGGTTCAAGATTTAAATCTTAATCGCAGTTAAGTAGTTCTTTGTTTCTCGAAAAAAATTTCTCCCTTCATTTTTATCTCTGTTGATAGTTGCAACAAGTTAAGTTTTGGCAACAAAACTATAGCTTACAACCTTGTAAGGCATAGTATTGTTAACAATAAGGTAGCTTACAACGCTGTAAGGCATACTTCTGTTAACAGGCAGGTAGCTTACAAGGTTGTAAGGTATAGTAATGTTAGCAGGCAGGTAGCTGACAAGGTTGTAAGGTATAGTAATGTTAACAGGCAGGTAGCTGACAAGGTTGTAAGCGATAGTTCTGTTAACAGAATGGTCGCTTACACTTGTGTAAGGGCGTCCGCTGTTAACAGGGAGGTACCCTACACCAATAATTACCAATACTTTAGCTAAAAAAGGGGAAATAACGAGAAAAGAACAATAGGAATGTTTAAATAGTAGAAATAGGTATATAAATAATCAATAAATAATTAAATAAAAATAAAAATGTCAACAGGAACTACAATTACCAGAAGATTGCCAAATAGCGACGACACTATTTCAAAATCACTAAAAAAAGCTTTAAACACATTAGGCATCGTTTTGCCTGCCGAAGTAACCTTAACGGCTCCTACCAAAGCACGTTTGATAGCCGCAACGCCCGTTTGGCTGGGCGATTTGACTGCCAGAGATACTGCATAACCAACAGAGTAACGGCTACAAACGTTGGTGTGAGTGCACAATCGGACCTTTCGATACTTACTCGTCATTTTTTTATGGTGTTTAATTTAGGTGTTGATAGAGGAAAATATACTGCCGCACAACGTCTCAATTTTCATTTGCCAGAAGACAGCGACGTATTGCCAGATGTGGCTTCGGAAGATAATTTATTGCTGTGGGCACAGCGCATTGTGGTCGGCGACCCGATAAGAGTAGCTGCTGGCGGTGCCGCTATGAGCAACCCTACTGCTGCCGAAGTGGGCACTGCACTCACCGCATATCAGGTAGCCAAAAATGACCAAACGCTTAAAGAATCAGTATATAAAGCTACTTTGGATGTTATAAATGCTGCAAGACCAGAAGCCGAAGCAGTAATTTTGAAAGTGTGGGACGAAACAGAAACTTTTTATAACGAGCAACCTGCCCCTGCAAAGCGCGACAAAGGGCGAGAGTGGGGCATTGTTTATATTTCAAAAACTCCTGTTACCATCAATCTTACATTATTAAATAAATCTACTGGCGCACAGCTCGATGCTGTTGCTACTCATTTTGAAGAAGGCGATACCGACGGTGTTACAAACGCTTTGGGGCAACAACAAGTAATTACCACCGTTGCCGATTTAGCAACGTTTGTTTCCGTTAAGCCAGGTTTTACTACCATTACCACCGAAGTGCCACTTGTTATTGGCACGCTTATTTATAACATCGAAATTAAAATGATACCTGTGTAAATAAATTCGGATAACGTTAAAATAAAAATCCCGCTCCATAATTAGAGCGGGATTTTTTTATGAGAAACAACCAATAACTTATTTCTTCCCCAACAATTCAATTGCGGCATTGTTAGCATTTACAAAACCGCCAGAAATACACATATCAGTAACCCGTTTTTTATCTTTTTTGGTACCAGGTATTATCACTTTCTTTTTGTAAGGAGTAACTGTTTTCATCATCACTGTGCGCACTTCGGATGCTTTTAGTTCAGGGAAATATTCGCGGATAATAGCTGCAGCACCAGCAGTGCTTGGGCAAGCCATACTGGTACCCGATTCTACTGTGTATTTATTATCAGGTATAGTAGAGTAAATAGCTACGCCGGGAGCAAAAAAATCAACTTCCTTTTTTCCGTAGTTAGAGAACGAACCTATTATCTTTTTGCTTTTATCGGCTGACGATGCGCCCACATTTATCCAGTTGGTAGCTACTCCGCCCGATAAGAAATTGCGATTGGGAAAAGATAGTTCTTTGTCGTTGTCTTTTGATTCATTACCTGCTGCGTGTATCAGCAATACATCTTTTGATTCGGCATATTTTACTGCTTCATCCACTGCTTTTTTATCTGGCGAATAGTATTTTCCGAAACTCATATTGATGATTGTTGCGCCATTATCTACTGCATAGCGTATTGCATTTGCAACATCTTTGTCGCGCTCATCGCCACTTGGCACAGCACGTACAATCATTATTTTCACATCGTTTGCTATTCCGTTTATACCAATATTATTATTTCTGATGGCAGCTATAATTCCCGAAACGTGGGTGCCGTGCAGCGCATCGGGTCCCTGAATATGATTGTTGCCATAATAACGTTCGTTCACATTATTAATATCATCGCCCACAATGTATTGGCGGATGGAATCGGCATTCATATTATTATATTTTAATTCGTTCGATAATTGGTCGAGCCCTTGTTTAAGTTGTGCTTCTAATTCATCAGGTTTTAAGCCAAGTGTAAACGCTAACTTCAATCTGCTTTGCATTTTTTTCTCCATATCATTTTCAGGAGTATAGTTTTTTAATGCCTCTTTGTCAAGCACACCTTTGTTCTGTGCTTTTGCTTTTGTCATCAAAGCTGACACCATAGAAATGCCCATTACTTGCTGTTGTAAGGTCATTTGTTCTTTCAAATATTTAGGGCGAATAACTTTGTATTCGGCATATTGTTTGGCATCTTCGCCCGTGAGTTTGGTTGTATCTGCATTCTTAAACTTCTTGTTTTCGCGCTGATAAATACGTGCAAGTTCAGTAGCTTCGTGGTCTATGTCGCCATTTTTTCCGCCAAGGAAACTCCAACCGTGTACATCATCTATGTATCCATTGTGGTCGTCGTCTATTCCGTTATCAGGTATTTCCTTGGTGTTTGTCCAAATTACATCTTTTAAATCTTCGTGATTAGGGTCCACACCACTATCAATAACAGCTACTATCACTGTTTTCGATTTCTTATCTTTCAACGTTTTATAAGCTTCTTCGGCACCTATACCATATACGCTATTTGCTTTCGGGTCGAGTGTTTGCCAGTTATCAGGGCTCTTTTTTTGAGCGATAGAAAGAGATGTAATAAATAATGCTGCTACTACTAAATGTTGTTTCATACGTGTTTGAGTTTATTTGTTTTAATTTTTGAACTGCGAAATTATGGATTTAATCAATATAGAACCTAAAGGAACTACTAATAGTATCAATATATTTTATGAACGGTAATGTGATGGGATGGGAGGAAATAGACTTCAAGCATAATTCATTCGGGTATTGATTCAGGAGCTAACGTTATTGTGAGCTTTTCGCGAAGCAATCTTTTAATTGGATGAGATTGCTTCGTCCTGCGAAGAGCAGGACGAAGCAATGACGAACTTAATGAAATGTAAAGGACGAATTATGAAAGAGGGCTAATAAAAAAACTCCTGCACTATACTAATGCAGGAGTTTTAATAATTAGGAAATACTGATTAACAAAACTCTTCAAAAGCCATCTTCAGGTTATCAGCAATCATTTCTGCCGAACGACCTTCAATATGATGACGCTCTACAAAGTGAACTAATTTACCATCTTTAAACAACGCGATAGCAGGAGAAGATGGAGGGTAAGGAGCAAAATGCTTGCGTGCTTCCATCACTGCTTCGGTATCGAAACCTGCAAACACAGTAGTTATTTTATCAGGGCGTTTTGCTCCGGCAATAGATAACTTAACTCCCGGGCGTGCTGCACCTGCTGCACAGCCACATACCGAATTTACTACTACTAAAGTTGTTCCTTTGCTTTCGATAGCTGCTATCACTGCATCAGGATTTGTTAAATCTTCAAAGCCTACTTGTGTAAGCTCTGCTTTCATTGGTTTTACTATACTTTCTGGGTACATTTTATTTTAGGTTTTTAGTTTATATATTATAATAGAGTACAAAGGTAATAAAAAAGGAAAGACAATTGGCTATTGCACTAATAAACCCAATCAACTAAATTAAATTCCGATATTTGCACCCCCAATGTCAGAAGAAAAAAATATACGAACAAAGCTTTTAACCCGTCTTCGCAATCGTTATCGGCTAACGATAATGAACGACGATACTTTTGAAGAAAAGTTTACACTCCGCTTAACACCTTTGGGAGTGGTAATTCTTATTGGTTCGGTAACCATCGTTTTCACCATCATTGTAATATCAATGCTTGCATTTACTTCGCTGCGCGAATATATACCTGGTTATGCTGATGTAGGGGTGCGGAGAGAGATGATAAAGCTGGCATTAAAATCCGATTCGTTGGAACAAACGATTACGGAACAAAACTTTTTTATTCAAAACCTTGATAATGTTTTGCAAGGCAATCTTAAAAATGAC
>CAILDT010000628.1 GCA_903833025.1 uncultured Bacteroidota bacterium
GCGAAAAAGAACAGGATTATCCGATGGCTTGGGACGAAATAGCACCGGCGCAATACAAGGCATTGAAACCAGATTATAATTTGGAAAAATTGAAAGCAAAAAGCTCTGCTCGTTTAAAAACAAACCCTGGATTCGGTATTTTGGAAGATGCCGCAAAACGAGTGAGAAAACAAAAAGACAGTTCAGTAGTTTCTTTAAATTTCAATAAATATTTTGCAGAGCAAAAACGTTATAAAGCCGAATCAAAAAAAATGGATGAGTTGGATAAAGAAATTCCGGGGATGGATGTGTTCGGATTAAAAGCTGACGACTTGGCAACTTCGGATACGTCGAAAGCAACAAAAAATAAAGCGTTTTATAAATCGTTGAAAAAAGATATTTACCTAAACGAAACAATGAATATTATGAATGATATGAAATAAGTTTTCATTTGTTCACTAGTTCATTAGTTTATTACTTGCTTCTTAAATCCCCGTCGAAATGTTCGGCGGGGATTTTTTTACATTAAAACCTTCGCATTCTTATTTGAAATATTCACATTCTTATATAAAACATCTATATTCTTCATTAAAACCTTTATGTTCTTATTTAAAACCTTCGTATTCTTATTTAAAACATTCACATTCTTATATAAAACATCTATGTTCTTCATTAAAACCTTTACATTCTTATTTAAAACGTTTACGTTCTTCTTTGAAACGTTTACGTTCTTCATTAAAACGTTCACGTTCTTATTTAAAACATCAACGTTTTTTATTGAAATTCTCCCATCTTAAAAACACACTTTGTATACTTGAAATAGAAAAGTAACCATAACAATCGTTATTGTATCCAATTGAATCCAAATGTTCTCCATTTGAATCGTTATTGACACCAATTGAATTCAAATGTTCTCCAATTGAATCGTTATTGACACCATTTGAATCCAAATGTTCTCCAATTGAATCGTTATTGACACCATTTGAATCCAAATGGTTACTATTTGAATCGTTATTGTCTCTATTTGAATCGTTATTGTCTCCATTTGAATTCAAATGGTTACTACTTGAATCGTTATTGTTTCTATTTGAATCGTTATAGTAACAATAACAATCGTTAGAGACACCATTTGGATTTCAAATACAGTTTTGTATATTTAATAGGGGTTTCGGAGGGGGTAAAATGGGTAAAAACGTAAAAATTTAGATTTTTTGTAATTTATTACCCTGTTTTTCTTTCTATGGTTGCCTCTCTGTTGAAACTATTTTTGCTTGTTTATCCAAATTACTTTTATAATTTAGACGCACAATTAATAATGTATTAATATGAATGTATTAAGTAAATGGTGTTAATACTAAAGGTGGCAAGATGCCACCAAATAAATGGCACGAGTGGGACACTCGCGCCAGCGGGGGAAATTATTCATCATTTAAAATAATTAAGCAATGAAAAAAATAGCACTAATATCCGTTTTTTTTTTTATTTTCATTCATCCCCCAACTGCTTGCCCAAATGTGGCAGGCAGTTGGGGGTGGTATGGATTACGATGTGCGAAGCTTTTATAACGACACGATTGCTAATAAACTATATGTTGTAGGGACTTTTGAATATGCTGGAGTAGGCGACAGTATTGTAAGCCAAATAGCAACATGGGATGGAACAATTTGGAATAGTGTAGGACATGGAACAGGCGATACCCTGTGTTTAAATCAAGGTGGATGCAATCCTTTATTAAGTGTTTCAAGATACGAAAATGAAATATTTGTAGGCGGGTATATGAACACAATGGGTGGAAACTATAGTATTAAAAATTTATCGAAATGGGATGGGATTTCTTGGTCAGCTATAGGTAATCCTAATATAGAGGCATACCTATTTCAGGCAAATGACTCTCTGTTTGCTGTAGGGCAATATGATACAATGAATAACCAGCATATTGAAGATATTGCAAAATGGAATGGAACCGCTTTTGTTCCTTTTGGCACTCCTTTGCCTTTTCATAGCCAAAATGGTATTGTTCATAGTTGTACCTACTACCAAAACCAATATTATTTTAGTGGTAATTTTACCTTTTCTGGAGGACTGAAAGAAATAATACGGTGGGATGGCAACCAATGGCAACCATTAGGAAACGGAATTTTAGGAAATAACGCTTGGGCTGGATTGTCTGTTGTTTTCAATAATTTATTATACGTAGGTGGTTTTTTTTCTCAAGCTGATGGTAATGCTGGAAATAATATTATGACTTGGGATGGCACTACGTGGAGAGATGCTTTTCCGGGTGTTAATTTTAGCAATGGTATAAGAGACCTAATTGTATATAACAATAAACTTTATATATCAGCTCAATTTACTATGGCTGGTAATTCAGGTTATTATTATCTTGCTCATTATGATGGCACTAATTTTTGTGCTTTCGGTGGTCGAGATAATATACCAGGTCTGGAGACTACACCAATAGCAATAGCAGGATTTAGGGATACTATCTATATGGCAGGTAACAGAACCTTTTTTGGAGATACTATAAATTATATTGGTAAATGGATGGGTGGAGATTCCGTAGAAGCGATGGA
>CAILDT010000629.1 GCA_903833025.1 uncultured Bacteroidota bacterium
AACCAAAACTTGGAACAAAGGGGGTTGAAGGGGCAGAGCCCCTTGGGGTTGAAGGGGAGAATCCCCCATTATCAGACCTATACGACAGTGCCACCGTCTTCCGTTTCTACAGTAAATCCGCCGACAAACCGCGCCCCGGTAAAGGCGAAGGCGAACAGCTCGGCCCTGAAGGCTCCGGAGCATACACGGAGCTAGCCCGTATTCCCCAGTGGCGGAAAAAACTTAGCAACGGTTGGCCGGCCGAATTTAAACTCGATGGCCATAAATGGTTAACCGCCGAGCATTATTACCAAGCCGCGAAATTCAAGAAAAGTGACCGCGCTTTTTATCTGAAATTCTCTCTCGATGTGAAAGATTCCTCCATGGCCAAAGATGTAGAGCTGGCCAAAGCCGCCGGCGGCAAATCCGGCAAACTCAAAGGCGAGCAAATTAGACCGAAAGAGGTCTCGATCGATGCAGATTTTTATAATAAAATACAAGGCTCTAAATTCACCAGAGGAGAGATTGAATTGGAAAATGCCTTGCGGTCGAAGTTTACGCAAAATTCAGAATTGAAGGCGTTGCTGATTGGGACGAAAAAGGCGCGACTAGAACATATTGTCAAAGGCAAACCGGCGGAAGTGGCGAATGAATTGATGCGTGTGAGACGGGAATTGACGCAGATTGTTTAGTAACGTTTTCTATAAAAAATGATATCACTCTATAATAATAAGTATGGATTTTACCTCAAACCTAGACTCTTTAATGAAACCTTTTCTCAAAGCCTTTGGCAAATGCGAGAAATCCGCGCTATCGAAAAGTGATCATAAATCCTTCGAAACGCTTCTCATCTCTCTACACAAAGATATTTATACTTCCAATGAAATAATTTTAAAAGATGGTTGTTTGAAAAGTAGTGTTATTAATATCCAGACGGATGCGAAAAGTGTCAAAAGACCGGATGATTATTCGAAAAGCCGATTCTTTCCGGCGGTCATACAGAAGTATATCAAAGAGAATGAACTCTATCAGCTAGTTTTTTCCTGTGGGAATGTTGGTGGCCGAGAGATTAATATCCATTTTACGCTTTTTTCAGAGAAAGAATTAGATAAACTGCAGGCTTATGTCCAGAACGTCCGCTTGATGTATGTGTGGCTAAATATTTGCGCCAAATATGCCAGCACTGCTTGCTCAAATGTTTTAGATATTTATATTTATCCCACACCTTTTACGAAAAATTTGCCAAGCAGTACCGCGACAGTTTTAGGACCCGAGCATGTGAATACCGCCTTCACCTTTGCCTGCCTACCGCACGGTCAGCTGATTATTTTTCGTGAGGAAGAATGGTTTAAAGTCTTTATACATGAAACATTTCACGCATATGGTTTGGATTTTGCCCAAAGTGAATTGAGCGAATTTAAAAAAACGATTAAATCTCTCTTCCCCATCAATAGCGACTTTGATTTATATGAAGCTTATACCGAAACTTGGGCGCGCATTATCAATTGCGCTTTCTCTAGTTTTAATTCCTTAGAAAATACTAAGAAGAGAGATAAGAGTGCTTTTATAGAGAATTTTACGCTATGTATTGAATTGGAGCGCATGTTCTCTCTTTATCAATGCACCAAAGTCTTGAGTTTTATGGGATTACATTATAACGATATTCATGAGAAGAAGACCAACTATTTACGCGATAAACTCTATAAGGAAAATACCCACGTGTTTGCCTACTATATTATGACGGCGATTTTCTTGAATGATTATGAAGGGTTTCTCTTATGGTGTAAGAATAATAATAAGGTTTTATTGAAATTCGATTTAACTCCGGAGAACTTTACCTCATTTGCCGAGTATATTGAGACGATTTATGATTGTACTACTTTTCTAGAGGGGATCACCTATATGGGGAAAATGAATATGCAGATGAATCAGGGGAAAAATAATAAAAATGATGTGTTGAAAAAAACCACACGGATGTCGATTATACAATAAATAATATTAATATGTACGGTCGATACACGGCCGATAAGTCTTAAACACTTTATCCCAGATTGAAAACCGTTTGGAGTAATTACAATTATTTGAAGAATGGTGTATATCGTGTTCTTCGGTATATAATTCAATATGGAGCATTTTGGGCAGCCAAATAAACTGCGGAAACGAAGACGTCATGCATTTTTTACCGGAATGGCCACTAATTTCGATAAATTCTTTATACACGATAATTAAATTATATTGAACATAGGAAATAGCTGTATTAGATACATATGGAAATATTAATAAGGATACGATCAAGGGTGCGG
>CAILDT010000630.1 GCA_903833025.1 uncultured Bacteroidota bacterium
GGTATTATAAAAAGAAAATAAGAAAAATAAAATAATGTAGCTATTTGACCAATTTCGAGAAAAGGGCTTTCTGGAGCACATCCACCAATCCAACCCAATATAATAAAATCTAAAACTAAAAACCAAAAAAAAACTCTATGTAAAGGGCGGAAAGAAGAACTTCTAATTTCAGAAGTATTTAAATAAGGTAACAGCAGTAATACCAGTAACGAAGAAAACATAGCAACCACACCACCAAGTTTGTGTGGTATTGAGCGGAGAATAGCGTACGCCCATAAAAAGTACCATTCAGGAACTATATGGGCTGGTGTTACCATAGCGTTCGCCTCTATGTAATTATCAGTATGGCCTAAAAAATTAGGTGCAAAAAATACAAAACCTACACAGATAATAAAGGCTACCACCCAACTATATAAATCTTTAATTACGAAGTATGGGTAAAAGGATATTTTATCCACACTACCAGAACAGCCTAAAGGGTTATTCGACCCATTCTGATGTAAAACTGCTAAATGAACTAACACCGCGCCTACAATAAGAAAAGGTAATAAGTAATGAAATGAAAAAAATCTATTTAATGTTGCGTTGTCAACGCTAAAACCACCCCATAACCAACTAACTATAGGTTCGCCTACTACAGGAATAGCTGAAAATAAATTAGTAATAACAGTAGCTGCCCAAAAACTCATTTGACCCCACGGTAACACATAACCCATAAAAGCTGTAGCCATCATCAATATTAAAATAACTACACCCACTACCCAAACGAAACCTCTAGGTTTTTGATAAGAGCCATAGTACAAACCACGTGCTACGTGTATATAAACAACACCAAAAAACATACTTGCACCATTAGCATGTAAATACCTCATTAACCAACCGTTATTTACATCACGCATAATATGCTCAACACTTAAAAACGCTATGTCTACATGAGGTGTGTAATGCATTGCTAAAAAAATACCTGTCACAATCTGAACAGATAAAAAAATACCAGCCATTGACCCAAAGTTCCATAAATAATTAATATTTAAGGGTGTTGGGTAATCTATTAAATGATCATTTAATAGATTAATTATAGGTCTATTTAAAACGCGTAAACTTGTAGATGACATAAAAATTTATTATGTGATTAAAATTTTGAACAATAAAATAACTTAAAACTTAGTGAAGTCTTAAAATTATAAAGAAAGCTTTTTACTTTTAAGCTTTTACTTGGATACCTACAGTATCTTTTATTAAAGGTAATTCGTAAAATGTGTGAAATGATGGAGGACTACCAACAACCCACTCTAAAGTAAATTCAGAAGTAGAGACACCACTATCGCCATAAACCCATGGATTTACAGGGCATTTATCTAAATTTGTTAAAGTTTCATAAATAATAACAAAAAATAAAAGTATACTAAATACAGAAATGTAACTACCGAAGGAAGAAACATAGTTCCAGCCAATATAAGCATCAGGGTAATCTGGGATTCTTCTTGGCATACCTGATAAACCTAAAAAATGTTGTGGGAAGAATGTAATATTTACACCTAAAAATGTGCACCAAAAATGAATTATACCTAAATTCTCAGGATATTGATAACCTGTCATTTTCCCAACCCAATAATAAAAGCCTGCAAACATTGAAAACACGGCACCCATAGACAAAACGTAGTGGAAATGTGCTACAACATAATATGTATCGTGAAAGGCTATATCTAACGCTCCATTAGACAACATAATACCAGACAAACCCCCAATTGTAAACAAATTAATAAAACCAATTGCAAAAACCATAGGCGTTTTTAAAACAATTGAGCCTCCCCACATAGTAGCAATCCAGCTAAATATTTTTATACCTGTAGGTACAGCTATGATCATCGTAGCAGCTGTAAAATAAGCACGTGTATCAATGTCCATACCAACTGTGTACATGTGGTGCGCCCAAACAATAAAACCCAATAAACCAATAGACAACATAGCATAAACCATACCAACATAACCAAATACTGGTTTTCTAGAAAAGGTAGCAACTATATGACTTATTATCCCAAAACCTGGAAGAATTAAGATATATACTTCGGGATGACCAAAGAACCAAAAAAGATGCTGATAAAGTACCGGGTCACCACCTCCAGCTGCTTCAAAAAAACTAGTATTGAAATTTCTATCTGTTAAAAGCATAGTAATTGCACCTGCAAAAACTGGTAAGGAAAGTAGCAATAAAAAAGCTGTAATTAAAACAGCCCATACAAACAACGGCAAACGATGCATTGTCATACCTGGGCTTCTCATATTAAATATAGTAGTTATAAAGTTTATAGCACCTAAAATACTTGAAGCACCTGCTATATGTAAACTAAAAATACCTAAATCAACAGCACCACCAGAATGACCAGATATACTACTTAATGGTGGATAAACCGTCCAACCTGTACCCACACCAATTTCAACTAAAGTAGAGCAAAGTAACAATATAAGAGCCGGTGGTAATAACCAAAAACTTATATTGTTCATTCTTGGAAATGCCATATCTGGGCTACCAATTTATA
>CAILDT010000631.1 GCA_903833025.1 uncultured Bacteroidota bacterium
ATGATGATGATGATGATGATGATGATGATGAGGGATCGATGGCAAGCTTGGGATTGTTAGACGGGAAAGAAGAAGATAGTAAGCAAAAATAAGCTGCTATCAGAAGTACTAGATTGCGGCAAATCGCCTAAAGGATGTTCGTATTGCGAAGAAGGTGCTGCAATATCACCTTGCGGGACGGACAGGATCGTCGCATTGCAAAGATGGTGCTGCAGTATCACCTTGTGGGACGGACAGATATCGATGTAGCTGCAATGGACATCCTCCTGTCCATTTTGAGAAAGAACTTGTTGTAAGCTGCACCATCCATGCAACCGTTGTAGCGCCCGTAAACCCAATAGTTAAGCTCTTTGATTCATTTTTTTTCTGTTCATATTGTAATAATAATCAATGCCTTGTTACTACTTGTTTTAATTGGGGCTTTCCCAACGTTTTTGTGTTTCTACCAAGTAAAATTCCCATGGCTGTAGTGCTGTCCTATAGTTACTCGTATGTAAAACAAATATGAACCCATCACCGCATCTACGCTGAAAGGCGTCTTGCTTGTAATTGTATCCACCGTGATACTCAAACACAAAAGAAAAACAGTTTAGATTAATACCGTTAATTTACGGTATATAATATTTAGAGAGAAAAAATCTATTTTATTCATATGGAAACAAAGATATCATGTAATTTATGTTCAGTACTCCTTACTGTAGAAAATAAAGCTAAACGTACTCAAAGATGTGTTCAATGTTATAGAAATGGCGAAAATGAACGTCGTAAACTATACCGATTAAGCAACCGACAAAAGACACTTGAACAAAATAGACTTTATAAAAGTAGGTATAATGAAAGATATCCAGATAAAGTTAAAAATGTCAAACAACACCAGAAAGAACAATATATATGTGACTGCGGTGAAGTAATATGTAATTCAAGTACTGCACAACATGAAAAATCTAGAAGACATACAATTCATAACGAGTTAATTACTTGGTCAAACCCGAAAGGGGTTGATTACAATCAAAAACAAAAAGAATTTGATGATGTTTGTGAAGAACGACGGGAAAAAATTGAGTTTGACAAATATATTAAAAACAAAACAAAAACTATCCCTCACCAAACATAAGTTAATAACATTATAATAATATTATTAATCATATTTTCTATTTCTTTTCCTCTCTCGTGTACCGACACTAGTATTAGTCTCTTTCATGTCTTCCCTTTTCAATACTAACTCAGTCTTGTGTTCGTTGTTGACGTTCTGAATAACGTTCTTCGATTTACTTCCTACTATACTATCATGAACTTTTAACAACTGGCTACGTTTCATGAATAAAACCATCGGTAAGTAATATTCTTCTTCCTGCGTGCACACTTTCTATAAAAATAACTAGATTATAATATATACAGTATGGCCAAAAAACAAATTGTTGAAGATACTGAAGAAACTGCATCAAAATCATTTGAAGAAAGTAGTATGGAAGTAATCAAAAGCCTACCAGAAAATAGCATTGACAAGTTTCGCAGTCGTTGTTTAGTTGATGGCGGAAAACCACTCGTTATTGGCAGGGATGGGGTGGAGGATGATGATGAAGAATCGGAGGAGGAGGGAGAAGAAGAATCGGAGGAGGAAGGGGAGAAAGTGAGCCACTTCTGCTATAAGAAGCGATTGTTTGTAAATAAAAACTGATTTGACGACTTAAGTTACGGAGATCTTACTGGGTTGTTGAGGAACAATGACATGTATCAACATCCACGAACAGTTCTACACCAATGACATGGATTCAGAACGGTTCCCATCCTATGACAAGAATCATGCACTAAAACATTAGTAGAAAGATATTTCGTAAATTAAAAAGTGAAAGACAAAGCATTGGATGCGCTATCGCAATCCAATAGAATCTTCCAAGGTATGGGTGGTTGAACCTGAGAACGTGCACAAATCTCTGCCAAGATCGCGCACAATGATCTACAGTCCACCTAAAACTGTACTAAATATAGACATGCTAAAAATTGTACTAAATATAGACATG
>CAILDT010000632.1 GCA_903833025.1 uncultured Bacteroidota bacterium
CCATCCAATATAAATCAGGATGATTTTATAGGACCGAAATTTAAAGCGCGCCCACTGAAGCATTGGCGCAGACAGCTAGTTCCCACAAATCCGTCAACTGACAACTCTAGCCAAAAACGAATGGCAACAGTAAATTTGATGGATAAGCCGGGGTCAAGCATATATAAAACAAATGCAGAATCCTGTGAGTGCATTGAATCGGGTTGAAATTCATTTCAAATAGCAGATGCATATGCGGAAAATAATTTTGATAAAGGAGACATAATTCAAAATAATGGTGCAATATCTATTCCAACAGAATTTATTAGTACTCCAATTATCGAGGAAATATTTCTTAACATTCCGGGTGCTGCAACCATTTACGACATTGTTTATGATAATTATGAACCCATAGTTCCGGATATTTGGTATGTTGACCCAATTACTCCGATTGCTCCAACTGTTCCGGACCAAGAAGATGAAGTAAATGTGGATGAAAGTTATGAAATAATCACCAGTGTTTATGATACGGCATGCATTGCCTGCAATCCTGAAAATAATCGAATCAGGTCGGGTATTTGCACGCTGAGCCAATCCTATTATGAAACCACATCCGGCTATTTGCAGTCCAGATGCAGAACTGCATCTCAACGTCTTTCGATAACAAAAAAGGCAGGTTGCGTGTATTATCCAAGTGTAAATGATAATATTCCGTTTGAATTTTTATACCCAACAAATGCACCAAATGGTCCCCAAGTTTACCAGTCTAAAAATTGTTCAAATCCCAAAACGTATAATAATAACGCGCTCAATCAGCCTGCCAACAGCTATTGCAGCACAATTTATAAGCCAAATAATGCGCAATTTGCGTGCCAGGGTGCAGTTTCAGGAAGCACGCGTCTTCAAAAATTGAAAACAGACACCATTACGAGCAACGGATTTTCATTTTATGCGGCATACGGAGCAACAATGGCGAATGCCGGAAATTTTCAGGGAACAAATACGTCAAGTAATTATTATGTAAAGAATAGAAATTATCCGCTCGACGGCTTTATACACTTGAATAGATATCGCGAAAATAAAAGGCTGGCATGCTGTGATGTTTTTTAGAGAATTTAAATATCATACACTTTTACTTCTTTATCGTCCTCAAGTAAACTGAATCGGAGTTTATATGAAAGAATGTTATCTAATATGCTGCTCGAATTTCCACTGTTGTTTATACTTTGCGCATCTTCAGTTGAACACCCACCTTTAATAAATGCGACATTTGATATTGTTCCAATGGGTCCGTTGCCACTACTACCTGCTGGGTCATTATGGCCAACCAGAAGTTGAATGTTGTTATTGGTAAAATAATTCACGGATGCGTCATTGAAAAATGACACGCACATATTATTATCACACGCATTTCCTTTGTCCTTGCTTAATGAAGTTTTCAAAATGATTGTGTTGTTTAACATGCCGTTAATAAATACATCTAAAGCGCGATTCTTATAATAGAACCCAGTATCTGTATTATATATTGATATGGGTTTTCCATTATTCATTTTTTTAATACTTCCGTCAGGATTTCTTAAAAACTCATTTTCATCTTCATTGTAGTCATCATTGCCGTTATAGTTCAAAATTACATTTACTGGTTCATTTATTGGCAAGGGATATGACGTTATTTGATATGTTGGAAATAAAACATATTTTGTATTTCGTTGTAATAAAGTTGACGAAACAG
>CAILDT010000633.1 GCA_903833025.1 uncultured Bacteroidota bacterium
CAGCCGGCTTTTGGGAATTTTCTTCGATTCTATCCATTCTCATTTTACGCAAAATTATAGAAATACAATTAGAAAAATAAGAGAGATTAACATAAAAATATCTATACTATATAAATGAAAATAAAAAATGGCATCCGCTATGAAAAGAATGGGTGGGTTTATATTTCGATCAAAGGCGGTGCAAAAGAGCGCGGTTATGCGCACGGTTACCTCGCGATGAAAGAAATCAAAGAAGCCTTTCGTATATTAGATTTTACTTTTTACGAAGGTTATGGTTACAAAAGAGTGATGTTTAGTGAAATTACCAGCACACTATTTGGCCCCCAAATTCAAGCCAATTATCCCGAATTTTATGAAGAAATGGAAGGCATTACTGCGGGCGCCAAAGCCGCCGGCTATAAAGAGTTGACACTAGAAGATATCATTATGTGGAATTGCCAAACAAGTATTGATTCGTTTTATGGACAATTACCGACACTAATCAAAGGCCATGAAAAGCTCTTAAAAAAATATGGCGATTTGTTTAAAGAAGGCGCCGGAGCCTCCGGTCACGGTGAAGGCGGCGGCGGCAATTTTAATGCGAATAGAGTCGGTGGCGATAAATGTACCGGTTTTATTGTGGTCGGCAGTTATACCAAGGACGGAAAGATCGTCTGTGGCCACAATTCTTTCGACAATTTTATTAGCGGTCAGAATTTCAACTTTATTCTCGATGTGAATCCTAGTAAAGGTAACCGCTTTATAATGCAATGTGCGGCCGGTTATATCTCCAGTCAGACCGATTATTATGTGACGAGCACTGGTCTCATGATTACGGAAACGACGATCGGCGGTTTTAATAAATTCGTTTTGAAAGATCCGATCTGCTGCCGCATCAGGCAAGCGGTCCAATATAGTAAAACCTTAGACGATGTCGTAAAACATTTAACTCATAATAATAGCGGAGATTATGCCAACTCGTGGCTGGTCGGCGATACAAAAACCAATACGATTATGCGCATTGAATTAGGTCTAGAATATGTCAATGTCGAAAAGAAAAAGGACGGCTATTTTATTGGTTTCAATGCGCCTTATGATCCGCGAATCCGCAATTTAGAATGCAGCAATACCGGTTTCGACGATTTGCGGCGGCATCAAGGCGCGAGAAAAGTCCGCCTAGAACAACTGATGGAAGAACATAAAGGCAAGATTACGCTGGTCGTCGGCCAAGAAATTATGGCTGATCACTATGATGTCTATTTGAATAAAATTAATCCTTCGTCGCGTACTTGTTGCAGTCACTATGAGCTCGATGACCGCGCCTTTCTCTCGGATCCAACACGTCCCAAGCCTTATCAGCCGCGTGGCGCAGTGGATGGCATTGTATGTGATACGACTTTAGCGAAGAAAATGGCTTTCTCGGCGCGCTGGGGCTCAAGTTGTGGTATACCTTTTGATAAAACAGAGTTCTGTAAACGTAATATTATTTGGAAAGACCAAGAACCGTATTTACATGACCGATTACAGCAACCGTGGACGGAGTTTAGTATCCATCGGGGGCATGCCGCCAGCTACGCAAGCCCGTCAACCCCCTTAAAAACCAAGAATACAGTAAAAAAAAAGGAAGAAAAGGTGATGCAAATAAAGAAGACAAAGAAGGCGAAGATTGTGATTTAATTGATATAAATAAATATATAAAGTAATCTCTCTATATTTATTATTCTAAAAAAGAAGATGGCCACAATGAAACGGATAAAAAAAGAAATCATAGAGATGCAGAAGGCGCCGCCCGAGAATTGTTCCGCCGGCCCCATCAATGATAACGATTTGTTCAAATGGCGCGCTACGATTATGGGACCGGAAGGCACACCTTATCACGGCGGCATATTTAATCTGAAAATTAATTTACCGGAGGATTATCCCTTTAAAGCGCCGCATATTTCTTTTACGACGAAAATATACCATTGCAATGTCAATAGCAATGGCTCGATTTGTTTAGATATTCTGAAAGATAATTGGAGCCCAGCGCTTACCATTAGTAAAGCGCTTTTAAGCATTTGTTCGCTCATGAATGATCCGAATCCGAATGATCCGCTGGTGGCAGATATTGCGAATTTATTTGTGAAAGATCGGGCGAGACATGATGCGAACGCGAGGGCTTATACGATGGAACATGGTTAGGGGCTGTGCCCCTACGACCCCATGGGGTTCCACCCCACACCCCCATTCTAGCCGAGACTTAGTTATTCGGATTAAACACCTCATATTCATTATCTTTGCACATATATATATTTTGCACTTGTTTCACTAATTTAATCTTTTCAATATTTTTTTTTAATTTGGATAACCAATCATATGTATCGTAAAATAAATCTGTTTGTAATAGACGTATTATTGAATATCCATTTTCATTAGCACATTTCATTTTATACACATCATTTATATGTGTTTCTTCAGGTGATTGCCAATTGGAAACTTGTTCAAAATGTTGTGGTCCATCCAACTCGATAATGATTTTATCTTCTGCCAAAACAAAATCAAATGGAAGACATTTTTTATTCTTACACCATTCTACCTTGAATTGTGATGTGAGTTGTGGATAATGTTTAATTAGTTCATCGTATAATTTCTGCTCGGTTTTATTTATACAATAAGGGCACCCTGTTCTGTTTTGTGCTCTATCACGTATATTTGCAATCCATTCGTGATCTTTATTTTTATGACATATCCACCATATTTTTTGAATACTACCACTACCATAGTTTTCTGGCATTAATTCTCCATTTTTCGTATGATGCCATTGTTTTACTAATTCTTTATGTGAGTAAAGAATTGAATCATGTATACACACTTTTAACTTATTAATACAACAATAAGAACACCCATTTCCAGACGTTCTGCTACATATTGTTGTTTCCCAAATATGTTCACAACCCTCACTACATTTATTTTCACATATCCA
>CAILDT010000634.1 GCA_903833025.1 uncultured Bacteroidota bacterium
TGTAGAGCCTCTAATGCTATTTTTGCTTTGAATGCTCCTGTTAATGTTCTTTTTTCTCTTCTCATTGTTTGACTGTTTGATTGGTTAAATTTACACTTATTTTTAACTCTGATTCCAGTCTAAATTTTGGGGAGCATTACACTTCAGATCCTTGCGAGAAAACGATTCGCTCAGGGCTATTCTCGTTACCTTTGTAGAAGAAAATTAAACACTTTTTGAATTCAATAATAGTTGAGTTTGGAATTTCATAATCTTGTCTGTAAATCCTAAATAATCTGCGTGACGGAGCAATGGGGTTATAACAGATTACTTCCCCTGTCTTCTGAATTCCTTTATCTAATAATAACTTTAATATATTTTTCATATTTATTTTTTTACAAATGTAGTTCGACTTGTTTCGGATTTTCCGTTGATTATTCATTTCCGATGTTTACAGAAAATCGGAAGTTCAAATGCTTTCCTTTTCGATAAAAACATGAAAATGAAAGACCTTATAAAAAAGACTGTTTCGGGAGGACAAACTTGAGCGGATATGGGCGCCTTAATGGCGGCTAAGGAACATAGAATACCTACCGGAGGATTAGCTCCTAAAGGATTGTTAATTGAAAACGGACGGAATCTTAATTTATGTGTAGCTTATAAATTCAATGAATCGGATAGCCCTAAATATGAAAAAGGTATCTTAAAGAATATAGAAACTACTTATGCTTCGATTTTATTTCTTAATGAAAGTAGCAGAGGGAGTGACTTAGCTTTAAGGTTATGCGCTGAAAATAATAAACCGATTCTGATGATATCTACTAAAAACTTTAACGAGAAAGGTTTTATAAAGATTATTTAATTTTAAAAAATCAGTTTCGAAAGACAAACAAAGTGCTGTATTACTTAATATAGCAAGAAATCGAGAATCGAAGTCGAAAGGGATAGAGAAAAGGGTTTACAAGATAATTAACACCGTGGTTTCTGCTGATGTTCCTAGTACTTAATTTAAAAAACTTCCCATTTTTGTTTTAAAATTTATTTCTCCATAATCGTTAATGATTTTTTGTATGTATAATGCCAAAACTGAATTAACCAAAATAGAAGTTAAGGTAATTCTCCTCCATTCTCTTTTATTAGGAATCTGCTCAATAGTTAGTTCTGCTGCTGCATTGTCACTATCATCTTTTATTCTTAATTCTTTCCTAAGGTCAGCTTCAAAATCAGTTAGTTTAATCTCTTTCGGTAGCCTTATACTAAAAACAAACTGCTTACGTTCCCCACTTTCTGAGAGATCTTCATAAAGCCATTTTGGACTAACATTAGTTATATTAACTAATCCCAAGGAACGAATTACGCGAACAAGTTCAGGCCCCATGTGAATATTTTTCAATGTTATCTCAAATAATCCAATTTCCAATTCTTTTATAGTTTGCCCTTTTTCTATTATGGGTATTGCACGCAAATAATCGACATTGTTGTAAACTTCGCCATTTTTGAGATGAAATTTAACTGTTATTGGTTTTCCAATTTTTGTTATACCAACACAACCATCCCAATAAGTTAAAGGATCAAACGAATCACGAACAAAGGTTTCATCTTCATTGACTTCTAAATTTTCATTTAGGATCCTATTCAATGGGATATATCTGAAATGGTTTTCATTAGGACATTTACCTACCACATACCACTGCCCTCTTGTCACTTTTAATATATGTGGATTAAAACTTTCTAATTGATGCACTTCGGGATCACTGTTAGATTTGTAATGACCTTCATATTTTAATCCTATAATTGGATTGCGATCTATAATAGCATAATGAATTCCCTCTTTTAGGTATCGTATCCTATCATCATTTCTATATGGAGTTTCAGAGTCAAATGAAGGATAATCGGAAGTTTGTTCATTGTCCATAATATCGTGGTTGTAATCAATTATTGATCCTAGAGTGCCACTTGATGGAAGTTCAAATTTCTCAAAATCCTTTTTAATCGACACAAGGTGATTGTAATATTTCTGAGGTATTTGTAAATCTCTCAATTCATCAGGTTTAATATCCGTTTTTTTTAGTTTATATCCATTCACTCTTCTATTTCCTTCGACGATTCCTTTTGTTTCAATAACACCAATTTTTACAAGTTCGTTTAAGCGGTCTGTAAGTATTGTGGGGATTTGATTTTCCGAATTTGGAGTATTGAAAGGGTTTAAATCATCTTGCCCTTCCACAAATTCAGGCTTCTCTAAAAATTTCGGGGTATAAATCAAAATGTTGCTATATTCAGTAGCTTTAGTCATTTTAAGTTTAATTTCCAATTTAGAAAAAGTCTTTTCAGGTTCATTGACAAATAATTTAACTAAAGCTAGTCGTTGCCTGCTAGTATTATCAAGTATTTCGTTCAGGATATCCATAAAAAATAAATTTAGAAATTTGTTCTCAACAAATCTAAACAAATATTCATTTGCATCAGTGAAAACTGAAATATTCTTGCTTACTGAAACATATTTATAACTTTATCCTCTTTTTTGGTTATTAAATACAAAAAAAAAGATTGATTAGCATAAAGTGCATATTACGGAATAATCGAAATTATAAGAACGATCTTTGTAAAAAAAATAACATGGATTGGAAAGATGATATAGGAAAGTATTATGGTGATAAAAGAATATTCAGAATTCAATTTCTGAATGATAACATTTTAACAACTATTCTAATCGAGTTCGTAAATTATCTTAATGAATTCGATGGCATTCAGGCTACCTTCGGAAAACATAGTTCTATAAATAAAAACGGCAAACCTGAAATTCGTTTCAGAGTAGAAATATATTACCCTAATGATGAATTACTATTTGGAAGTTTTTGTGATATGAAAAACAGAAGGTTTATTTCTGATGTGTATTTTGATTCGGAAGGATTGAAAATACTAGTTCATTACAGAAGGAAAGGAGGAGCTTTTATGGAAAACAGATTTATTAGTTCCCCTCCGATAAAATATGTAAAACCCGATGACCAGAAAAAAGAAAAAGACATAAATAAAATATATAGAAACTTAGTTGATAATTATAATGCCCGCGACATTTATTGCAGAAGGTTAAATTTTGTAGATGCTTTTGATAATAATGTTTTATGTTCTACTTTATTTTCTTTATACAAAGAACACAACATTCACGTTAAACAGAATAACGCATTTTAACTTTTTAATAGATTAATTAAATTTAATAGGTTTGAGTGGTTAGAGACTTTAATATTGAATAAAAAGTATACTAAAGTAAAACTAATACCTAGCAATTAGCTAGGTAATAATTGTAATGCTCCCCAAAATTTAGACTGGAATCAGAGTTAAAAATAAGTGTAAATTTAACCAATCAA
>CAILDT010000635.1 GCA_903833025.1 uncultured Bacteroidota bacterium
CAATGTTTACAATGTAAGCAACATCGGCAAGGTTGCCATAACTTTGCCCTACAATATTAAATATCCGTACCGAATCCGTTTCTATTTTCTTGTGATACGTGCCATACATAAAATACTTTTTATAACTGTCCTCAAAGTCTTTCATATTATAATGCGGGTAATCCGACTCGCGAGGCAGCATAGAAAGATACTTATATAAGAAGGTATAATCATCTTTTGTCAAATCAAAACGCTTTTCTTTTTCTACACTGTTAGGAAATATTATTGATTTTAAAATATCGTTTATATCTTGCAAACACATATAGTTCATATTGGTGCAGTCTTTCGGTCCGTTACATAATTTCCCGCTCAAATCAATATATCCTTTTCCCTTTTTAACTGTCCCTAACGGATTTTTTAATTCTGTAGAACACATCGCCATTGGCTGATGGTAAATAACCTTTCCGGTAGCATCGCAAAACGAAACTTGGTTAGTACATTTATTTTGTTCGTGATTACAATTCATATCAAACCGGTGAATAATATGAATATTCGGATACCCCTTTTTAGTCAATTCGTTCTTAATATATTCTTGTCCTAAAAATTCATATATCCTACTGTACGCATCATTATCACTTATCAGCAACATCCGTTTTATATATTGCGCAACGGACGGAAAATAATTAGCAGCACTCGAATCGCGCGTTACTCGTCGCTGACACATATACGAACTGTCAGTTTGCATACAAGTGTTTCTATCAACTCCATTAATATGCAAACGATTTAATTTCTCCAATGCCAATGCCGAGCAAGGCAACTTAACCATACTTGCAGGATAAAAATAATTGGTTGGATTTACGTGATACGAATATTGTTTGAACGAAGGCACATTGTTTTTATCACGATTTATTTGTGTGTAAATAATCTGCACTTCATACTTTTTAGGATTTGCAAGTATGTTCTTAAACTCCTTCGGATACTTGCTTAACAGAGTTTCAATAAAATTTTCTTCAGTAACTTTTGCAGGTGCAGGTTTCTTTTTATCCTGACTGAATGAAGATTCGAAAAACAAAAAACTACTTACTATACCCAATAAAACAATGATATAATAAGTAGCTTTCACGATAACTAATTTAAATACTTTCTATTATTTCTTTTTAAAATACATCAAGTTCGATTCGCCTTCTTTGTATTTATAACCAATACCAAATTTAAGCGGCTTCACTCCTGTTTTTGCTTTGAAGGCAGCATCCAAATCATTTTGAAACACGCCAGAAAACAAAGGAATAGAACCAGTGTAACTTCCATATAAAGTTGGAGTCCACACATCTTGTTTAAAATATTTATATGGAATACCCGAATCATCCTGCAACACAAAAGCACTGTTATCCAACACTAAATTTCTTATATCCGAAAACACATCTTTGTGCATTAAATACGACGCTGATTTCACGTAAGTAGTTTGTCCTTTATTATTAGTTACCAGTTTTACAAAGTCAGGATTCTTCTTTAAATTCTCATTGTTTAAGTTCACAGAAAAATAATATACTTTTTTCAACACATTGTCAGCATTCACAAAATCTACTTCAATACCTCTGTTTGTTCCGCCCGAATTATGCTGCTCTTTAAACGATTTATAATTAAATATTTTTCCTTCCTTATCCACACCTGTTGGTTTAATATCAATGATGGAATTGCCAGTACGCTCCATAAACAATACAATTAAATGTATAGTTCCGTTCAATTCTTTATCATTAAAATCAATAGACATATTATGTGTTTTGAAAAAACTGAAATTCAAAATAGCAAACAAAGAAGTATTTACTTTTCGGAAATAAGTGGTGATAGAATCGGGAGGTGTTCCTTTATGGAAGTACGGAAGCGAACCTACTGGCTCTAATCCAACCATTATATAACTCTCTGCCTTCGGGAAAAGAGTATAAACATTAAAAAAGTCGGCACCCGAAAAAGGATAGAAAACTGTTTTAGTATTTGCATCTTTAAGTTCCACACCTCTCCATTTCTTCATCTTTTTTATTTTCGAAGTATCTGTTTTCTCCCAGCTTTTATCAAGGTTGCCAGCATATTCTATCCAACTTTTATTATTTATAAGCGATGGGTCTATTGCTTTGGAATCTCCAACCGGAATACCAGCAATGTACTTCGCTTCATCATTATACATTGGGTGTACAGGCAATGTGTTTTTTACTTCAGCAGGTATGGAATCTTTCACCACCTTTTTTATCGAGTCGGTTTTAACAGCCATCGAATCATTTTTCTTTTCATTTCCGTGTCCGCACGACGTGTTGGTAAGGACGAATAAACATCCAAAGAATAAAGCAATAAATACATTTTTGTTTTTCATAATCATTTTGTTTTTTTCTGTTTTTAGTTTAGTTGTTATAGTTAGTTACATTTGTTTATTAGGATCTCCTTTTAATAAGCGAACTTTTTTCTCTGCCTTAATTAAATTCTGATTTTTATCTCCCCAGTGATAACCCAATGAAAATGGAAGGTTGGTTCGGGTAGTATCTTTTTGATAACGCTGCGATAAATCAGTTTGAAACACTCCTTTAAAATCTTTTGTTACCTGCACATACTTACCGTAAATCTTCACATTCCATTTATCATCGAAATAAGAATAAGGAATACCAGTATCATCTTCCAACACTGAATTACTTTTTGCAAGAATAATATCTCTTATACTGCTGAACGTTTTATAATGCAATAAATACGAAGCTGATTTTAAGTAGGTATCACAAGGTTGGAGTTTATTAAGGAATGCTTTCAAACTTATATTTTTATCAAATGAAGGGTTCTCCAAATTAGTACGGAAATAATAAACCGATTGCACCTGTTTGGTTCCGTGCTTCCTGAAGTCCACTTTCACAAACGATTTTAGCGAATCAATAGTTGTTGCTTCATAACTTCCATCCTCTTTCAAATGATAATAATTTGTTTCTAACACATCATTTCCTGTTCTTGAAAGAAAAACACATACCAACGGAAGTGCACCATTTACCTTTGCTTTCGACAAATCATTCATCATCTTTTTAGTGATGAAATAACTTTTATTAAACACATCTTGTAACGAACTGTTTACTGAATTAAGGTAATTACTTGTTGCCGAACTATCCATTTCAGCAATGTTTGGCAACGAACCACATTTTTCTAACGCAAGTAAATAATAGTTTTTCGCATCAGGATAAAAAGTAATAGCGTGCAACATATCAGGCCCAGAAAAAGGATAAAACACATCCGACTTTTCTTCTCTCTGTGTTTTCAATTCCTTTGTTGCCCAATCATTCATTATGGTAATACGTTTGGTATTTATATTATCCCACTCCTTATTATTTAATGTGGAATAGTTTTTCCAGTTTGCATTTTTAGTGCAGATGGTTGTAAATGCGCTTCCCGAATCAGGTGCTAACCCAGCTATAAACCGCGACATATCATTTAATGTACGGTCGTACTTTTTCTCCACCACTGGCGGAGGTGCTTTAACAGTGTCTTTTGCAACCACCTTTTCAGCAGATTGTTTATTTCCTCCGCAGGAAAAAATAAAAGTAACAGCAACTAAAATTGCTAGTAATTGTAATTTGTTTTTCATTTTCTTCCTATAAAATAAACCACTAAACCTAATAAAACGGTGCCCACTCCTATCAATGATTCGAAAGGATGGCGATAGAAACCAAAAGAAAGTAACCAGATATTAAATAATAAAAACAGTATTGGAGTGATAGGATATAATGGTGTTTTGAATGCTCCCGCAACAGTCATCTTTTTTGCTCTGATAATAAATAATCCGAAAACAGTTAAGAAAGTAAATAGCATTAAAGTGAAACCGATGTATATAATTACTTGTTCGAAAGTGGCGGTAAAAATAAAAAATAAAGAGATGGCACACTGGAAAAAAGTTGCAATTAATGGAGTATTATTTTTTGTTGTTTTGCCAAGGAACGAAAGAAACTTCATATCCGTACCCATTGCCTGGCTCACTCGTGGTCCTGCCATTACCATTGAACTTACTGATGATACAAGTAATATAGAGATTACAACAGAAATTATTTTCCCACCCATCGCGCCAAAAATAAAGTTAGCGGAAACATAGCCAACATCTCCTTTGCCTTGTAATGCTTCTTTGGTTAACGCATCTATTGGAGCGGAATACAAGAACACATAATTCAATAAAACATAAAGCACGGTAACTATTGCCGTGCCATATAACAAAGATTTAGGAAGGTTTTTTTGTGGGTTTTCTATTTCGCCTGCTATGTAAGAAGCAGCATTCCAGCCGGAATACGAATAAGAAACCCAGAACAAAGCGATGGCAAATGCTCCTGTACTAATATCGCCTAAGGTATTTGAGTTCATTGTAAAACTAACATCTCCGGTATGCCCAGAACATAAGCCAACAATGATGAACGTAATAATAAGTAATACTTTTAATCCTGTAAATGCGGTTTGTATTTTACTTCCCCAGTTTAATGTAAATGCGTGCACAAATGATAAAGAAACTACAACAATACTTGCCGTAATTTTAGGGTCAACGGCAAATACATTATTAAAATAAGTGCCGAGTGCCAACGCTGCTGCTGCAACTGGAGCTGCAAAAGCAACAGTACTAGAAACAAAGCCCGACATAAAACCCACAGCAGGATGATATATTTTCGAGAGATAATTATACTCTCCGCCCGAACGAGGGAAAGTAGTACCTATCTCGGCATAACAAAGTGCGCCTAATAAAGAAACGATACCGCCAATTATCCAAAGCAATAAAACGCTGCTTCCGTTTTTTATGTCGAGCACTTGATACCCTAAACTTGTAAATACTCCCGTACCAACCATATTTGCTATAACTATGGAGGTAGCCGTATAAAAGCCGATTGTCTTTTTATCCATTTAATAAATTTGAATCCCGCATTAATCGAACGATTGTGAAGGTTGTGATGAAAGGTTAATCAACTGCTGATACGCTGCGGGTGAAAGGTCGTTAAAGAAAAAGTTGATGGGGTTTATTTTCTCTCCGTTTTTAATTACTTCATAATGCACGTGCGGTCCGGTGGAACGCCCTGTAGTGCCAACATACCCAATCAACTCGCCACGTTTTACTTTTTGTCCGGCACGCACTGCCATCTTACTCATATGTCCATAAAGTGTTTGATAACCAAAGCCGTGATTTATCACAACGTGATTGCCATATCCCTGCATCACCGCATCAGCAGTAACTACTGTGCCATCGCCTGTGGCATATATTTCGGTACCTATATTAGCAGTAAAATCTAAACCGGGATGAAACTCCTGTGTCTTATATATAGGGTCGGTACGCCAACCGTATCCCGAAGGAATGTGTTTCAAATCTTTGTTCGCAATTGGCTGAATGGCAGGAATAGAAGCCAATAGCTGTTCTTTATTCTTTACCAACTTCGCTACTTCGTCAAACGATTTTGATTGTATGTATAGCTGCTTGCTTATCCTATCAAGGCGTTGAGTACTTTCAATCATCAAATCTGAATTGTCATAACCCTGTAACTCTTTATATCGCTCCACACCGCCAAACCCTGCTTTACGGATACTTTCGGGTATTGCCTCTGCTTCAAAAATAGTTCTGTAAACATTATTATCTCTATCCTGAATATCAGCCAAAACAGCCGATACTTCGTCCAATCTTTTATTTAATAGTTCGTATTGTAGTCGCATTTGGGCTGTTTCACGCTTCTGTTGTTTTTCTTTTGGCGATTCGAGGTATTTATAAGCAAGCGCAATAGTAATAGTGGCAAAAAACAAACCCGTAGCCAAATACGAAAGTACCTGCCATATCCTTTTGCGGATACTTACAGTATCTTTTTCATACGTCAGCGATTTGGTGTTGAACCTGTATTTTATTTTGCTCATTTTTATTTTACAAGGATTGCGAAATTACATAAATAAACTAATATGTAGGAAGGGGTTTAACAAGAGTTGGGAAAATTGGGTGAATTCTAATAAATTAACACCTCTCTTTTTCCGATTAAAGAGGGTTTAAAAATGGTTAGATTTTGTATCAAAAATCCTCCTAAAAAATGTTAATAAATATATTCGGTTTTATTTAAGTAAAACATCAATAATTTCAATAAAAAGATTACTTTTGTGTGCCTTTAAAAAAAGGTGTAAAAATTAACTTTTAAATAGAAAAAATAGTGAACGAAAACGAAATGAAACAAGACGAATACTCGGCGGATAGTATTCAGGTATTAGAAGGTTTAGAGGCGGTGCGTAAACGCCCATCAATGTACATTGGCGATACCGGACAAAAGGGTTTGCATCACTTGGTATATGAAGTGGTGGATAACTCTATTGACGAGGCATTGGCAGGACATTGTAAAAATATTTTTGTTACCATTAACGAAAACAATTCGATAACTGTGAAAGATGATGGCAGGGGAATACCTACTGATTATCACGCTAAGGAAAAGAAATCGGCGTTGGAAGTAGTAATGACGGTGCTACACGCTGGTGGTAAATTCGATAAAGATTCGTATAAAGTTTCCGGTGGTTTGCACGGTGTGGGGGTTAGTTGCGTTAATGCGCTTTCTACTCATTTAACAGTAAATGTGCATCGCAACGGTAAGGAATATATTCAGGAATATTCTATCGGGAAACCGTTATATCCTGTTAAAGAATTGGGACCTACCGAGTATAGAGGCACCATTGTTACGTTTCAGCCCGATGCTACTATTTTTAATACTACCGTTTATCATTACGATATTATTGCTGCTCGTTTGCGCGAACTTTCTTTTTTGAATAAAGGAATACGTGTTACGTTAAATGATGTGCGCGAAAAAGATGAAGATGGAAACGACCGTACCGAAGTTTTTTATTCGGAAGGTGGATTAAAAGAGTTTGTTACGTTTCTTGATTCTACCCGTGAACCGCTGATTGACGAGGTTATTTATATGGAGGGAGAAAAAGGTGGCATACCAGTAGAGGTAGCGATGATTTATAATTCTTCGTATTCCGAAAACATTTTTTCGTATGTAAATAATATTAACACACACGAAGGAGGTACACATTTGGCTGGTTTCCGCAGAGGGTTAACACGTACGTTAAAAAATTATGCTGACAAATCGGGGTTTCTTAAAAACATAAAAATAGAAATTGCAGGCGATGATTTTCGTGAAGGGTTAACTGCTGTTATTTCTGTAAAGGTGCAAGAGCCACAGTTTGAAGGGCAAACAAAAACTAAATTGGGTAACAACGAGGTGATGGGTGCTGTGGATATTGCGGTGAGCGAAATGCTTACTAATTATTTGGAGGAGCATCCAAAACAAGCGAAAACTATTGTTGACAAAGTAATACTTGCTGCTACTGCCCGCCACGCGGCGCGTAAAGCAAGAGAGATGGTGCAACGTAAATCAGTATTAACCGGTACTGGCTTGCCGGGTAAGCTTTCCGACTGTTCGGAATCTGACCCATCTATTTGCGAATTGTATTTAGTGGAGGGAGATTCGGCAGGTGGTACCGCCAAACAAGGGCGTAACCGTGCGTATCAAGCTATTCTCCCGTTAAGGGGAAAAATATTGAATGTGGAAAAAGCAATGGAATATCGCATTTATGAAAATGAAGAGATTAAAAATATGTTTACCGCTTTGGGCGTACATCGTGGTACGGTGGAGGACGACAGAGCGTTGAACATTGAGAAATTGCGTTATCATAAAATAGTGATTATGTGTGATGCCGATGTGGACGGTAGCCATATCACTACGTTAATTCTTACTTTCTTTTTCCGGCATATGAAAGAAATGATTGAGCACGGTTATATTTATATTGCTACTCCCCCACTCTATTTGGTGAAAAAAGGAAGGAACGAAAAATATTGCTGGACGGAAGACGACCGCCTTAATGCGATAAGAGAATTAGCTGGAGGCGAAGGAAAAGAAGGTTCGGTGGGTGTGCAACGCTATAAAGGATTGGGAGAGATGAATGCCGAACAACTTTGGCAAACTACTATGAACCCCGAACACCGCACGTTGCGCCAAGTTACGATAGATAATGCTGCTGAAGCTGACCGTACTTTCTCGATGCTGATGGGTGATGATGTGCCGCCACGCAGAGATTTTATTGAGAAAAATGCGAAATATGCTAAGATTGATGTTTAGTTTATTGGTCCGATGACCGATGTTGGATGACCGATGTGCTGATAAAAAATCCCGCTCTTAATTAAAGAGCGGGATTTTTTTTACCTATACTTAAGCTTTTAAGGTAGAGTACTATCTTTCCATTATAGAGTACTATCCTTTTAAGGTAGAGTACTATCTTTTCATTATAGAGTACTATCCTTTTAAGGTAGAGTACTATACCTTAAAGGTAGAGTACTATCTTTTCATTATGGAGTACTATCCTTTTAAGGTAGAGTACTATATTTCCATTATAGAGTACTATCCCTTTAAGGTAGAGTACTCTATAATGGAAATGAAGCACTTCATTTCCTAAATGAAGGAGTTCATTTAGGAAATGGAGTACAAGCCATTATTATTATAATGATAATTAAGTAGTTGACTATTTGTGGATGGCGAATTTTTTCCAGTCGGTCCAATCAGAATATTGGTCTTTTGGCAAAATCTGGCGATTGCGAAGCCAAAAGTTTTTATTTACATCCAGCCCGTTAATTACTTTTTCGCCCTTGCCGCTTGGGTCAAGCCCCTCTGTGGTTACACCATTGTCCCAACTTAACTGAATTTGATGAGGACCAGTGCCTTTCATACGGTAAAGTACTGAGTTTGGCAAGGGTCCTTCCAAAATTTCGTCCTGTCGAGGACCTCTTGAAGTATGGGTTTTTAACTCCATATTAAAACTTTGGGCAATGGCATTGGCTGTGGTTTCATCAGGAGCCACATTCACCAGTTTCTGACAATCGAGGCGATAGCTCTCTATGTCGTCCAACATTTTGTTCACCTTCCCATCGCGATTATTAACCGTAACCGTAGGCGGATTGGTTTTTGTGCCTGCTTCTGCATCCGTTGCCGCCTGTATGTCGATGCCAAAAGCTAATACTGTGGGACTGGGCGTACCGTAAAAAGAATTGTCCGTTACACTTTCTTTGATGCCGTTGGATGTTACAATTTTGTCGGCAACTGCGTCGGGCATATGCACTACTACTTCATATTTAGGTGTTGTACTCATTTTGTTTTTGTTTTTTTTAGTTAATGATTTCTGAATTTTAT
Organism: uncultured Bacteroidota bacterium; assembly: GCA_903833025.1. Lineage (GTDB taxonomy): Bacteria > Bacteroidota > Bacteroidia > 2-12-FULL-35-15 > 2-12-FULL-35-15 > 2-12-FULL-35-15. Next base: position 9,183 of record CAILDT010000635.1, read on the forward strand.
TTTTTCCCTTTTCTGCAAAAAAAAACAGACACATTCTTTTGAAAAGAATGTGTCTGTTTTTTTATTAGCACTCTAATATATATGTCAGTTTATAATTTTAAGTCCTTTCCGGTTTGTAATTTTTTTGTTAGTGATTTGTTTTTCTTAACGGTACAAATATAGATTCTTTTATTGAATAACAATCTTTTTATTAATCACGTTTTTGTTTTCATCTATTATTTGCACAAAATAAATTCCTTGTTTCAAATCTCCTTTTTCTATTATTAATTGTTTGCCACTAAATATTTGTGTTTTTATCTCTTTGCCCAGCACATCTGTTATTTTAATGATGGTGTTTTTTTGTTCTTGATTAAAAGAGATGGTTGTTTGGGTGGTGAATGGGTTTGGGGAGATGGTGAGGGTGGATTCGGATAATTCGCTGATTTCAGTAAGCTGAGATAATGGACGAGTAAAGATACCACCACCCCAGGTTCCTGCAAATACATTAGTTCCGCAAATGGCTAATGAATAAACATTGGTATTTGTCAACCCGGAATTTTCGGCAATCCAACTGTTTCCATTATTTATTGATTCGAATACACCACCACCATTAGACCCCACCAAAATTTTTGGTCCATTAATAATTACCGCCATAGCCCAATCCGTAGTATCCATCCCATTATTCTTTTCCATCCAAGTTCCACCAGTGTTTGGTGAAAATAACATACCGCTGAACCGGGTTGCTGCAAAAACATTTGTTCCACTTACGGCTAAAGAAGTAAGAGAAGGAAAGGTAGAGGGTGTACTTACATCAGTCCAACTGGTTCCATTATTAGTTGATAAAAACACGCCATCATAAGAGCCTGCAAAAATATTTGTTCCGCTTATTGCTAATCCGTAAATATTTGGGTTTGCAAGTCCAGTATTCAATTGCGTCCAATTAGTTCCATTATTAGTTGATAAAAATACTCCTCCTAAATTATCACATCCAGCAAAAATGTTTGTTCCACTAATAGCAAATGATGTAATAACAAGATTAGTTCCCAATCCTGTATTAACAGGAGACCAGCTGCTTCCATTATTCGTGGATAAAAAAATGCCTCCACCATTAGTACCTGCAAAAATGTTTGCCCCGTTTACAGCTAATGCTTCAATAGTTTGATTTGTAAGCCCCGTATTCACTGCTGTCCAATTACCTCCATTGTTGGTTGACAAATACACACCATTTCCGTCGGTACCACAAAAAATATTTGTTCCACTTACCGCTAATGCACTCACATAAGGGTAACCACCAAACCCATTATTAACAGGAGTCCATTGCGCCTTCACAACAGGTGCGAACAAGCCAATAATTGCAATCAGTACTATTTTTTTCATATTGTTTTAATCAGTAAACGAAAGTAACAATAATTTTAATGCAATAGTTTTATAAAACAAAAAAAGAGGGATGATAAACTCATCCCTCTTTTTTATTAGTTACTTAATTGCCAAATGAATTAAGCAATTTAAGTTCGGTTATTTTTTCAAAGTCTTTAACGTTCCGTGTTATTAAAGTAGCGTTACGCACTATTGCTGTTGAAGCAATAATGGCATCTGGAATTTTTATGGAGTACTTCCGTCTTAACTCAATGGTTTTTAAAATTATTTCTTCCTCAAATAAAATCACAATGCTTGAATTAATAAAATCATTTAGCACAGATAAGTGTTCTTCACTTGCATTTTGCCAACCAAGCAACTCCACTCTGCTAATCACAGAAATTTGTTTTATAGAATTATCAATAAGTGTAGCAATAGGGTTGGGTAATGTATCATTGAGATAATCAATTACCGAATTGGTATCTATTATGTATTTCTGTTCCATCCGTGCCGTGCTTCCTCCACATTTGCATTGAAATCTTTATACTGCTGTTCGGTGAGTTTTAATTTGCCTCGCAATTTGTTGTTCGTTTCCGTTGGTTGCTCTGTATTAGAAATTTCATCTATTGAGTAAAGAAATACTTCTAATTGTTTCCCAACATAATCTTGCGGAATGGTTATTTCCAAATTTGTTTGTTTTGGTATTATTGTGGTGCGAATCATTTTAAGGGTATTAATTATTTATTAAAGCAAAAGTACGAATAATAGTTGAATAGATACTTAAAACAAAAAAAGAGGGATGATAAACTCATCCCTCTTTTTTATTAAAACACTG
>CAILDT010000636.1 GCA_903833025.1 uncultured Bacteroidota bacterium
TGTCAGATTTTTGATTTTAATAGAATTCAAATTGAAGATATTGCACATCATTTGGCTTTTATTGCAAAGAGCGAAAACGTAAATGCGGAGGCAGATGCGTTACATATTATTGCACAAAAAGCAGATGGTGCACTGCGTGATGCTTGTTCTATTTTCGACCAGATAGTTAGTTTTGCTGGTAACACGGTTACGTATAAAGCGGTAATTGATAATTTAAATATACTTGATTACGATTATTATTTTCAGATAACAGATGCTATTTTAGGAGAAAATATTCCGCAGGCATTGTTGGTTTTTAATGAGATTTTGAATAATGGTTTCGATGGGCACAATTTTATTGCTGGGCTTGGCGACCATTTCCGCAATTTGTTAGTGAGTAAAGACGAGATAACGCTTCAGCTTTTGGAAGTAGGCGCAAGTATAAAAGATAAATATAAGGAGCAAGCTGGCAAATGTGGTTTGGCTTTTTTGGTGAAGGGAATAACCATACTCAACAAAACGGATATACAATATAAGAGTAGTAAAAACCAGCGACTCCAAGTAGAGTTAGCGTTAATGCAACTTTGTTCTATCAATTCCATAGGAGTTGATACCGAAAAAAAAAATGACATAATTAAGCCAAAAGAGAAGAGTAAGGAGAATGTAGTTGGGAGTCAGCAACCAACAACAGTATTGGCGAACAACAGCGTTAGCGAACAACAGCGTCAACCAGCAACTAATACTTCGACAAACTCAGTAACCGCACAACCAACAACCACTAAAAAACCAATAATACAAACATCTTCGCCCTCTATTACTCAACACATTAATCCTAAAAAAGAAACGGAAGTTATTGCTGTTAAAGAACAAGAACAGCCGGAAGTGGCAGCGAATATGCCCGAAAGAGCGTTTACACAAAATGGGTTGGAAAAATGTTGGAGTAAATATGCGGCAGATTTAAAAGCAAAAGGGAAAGAGTTTTATAGTGTTGCTTTGTTGAGTAAAAAGCCGATGTTAAAAGAAAACGCGATGATTGAATTTTCTATCAATAGCAAAACATTGGAGGAAACAATAAATGAAGACAAGATGAATTTGCTTGGGTATTTGCGAAAAGAACTTAATAATTATACCATCCAATTAACGTTAGTGATGACTGCCTCGGACGAAAAAAATAGTTTGTACACCGCCAACGACCGCTATAAACGACTTGCAGAAAAAAATCCGATAATGAATAGGTTCCGTCAAGCATTTGATTTAGATATTGAGTTTTAAGTTGAAAAAATAATTTCTTTTTCTTGATTTGTATGATTATTAATAATAATTTCACAATCGAAAAAAATAAAGTTTAACATAAATAATAACAAAAATGAACACAGAAAATTTAAGAGAAATAAATATTTTATTGGTAGAAGATAATCCGGGAGATGTTAGATTAACACAAGAGGTGCTGAAAGAGGGCAAAATAAGAAACACCTTAAACGTGGTAATGGATGGCGAAGAAGCACTACAATATTTACACAAAGAAGGAAAATATGCAAATATTGAACTGCCCGATATTATTTTGCTCGACCTTAACTTACCAAAAATAGATGGCAGAGAAGTGTTGGAACAAATAAAAAAAGACCCAAAACTAAAACGGATTCCTGTGATAGTGCTCACTACTTCGGATGCACAAAATGATATAATGAAAGTGTATGATAATCACGGTAACTGTTATATCACCAAGCCAGTTGATTTCGACCAGTTTATAAATGTAGTAAAATCAATTGAAGATTTTTGGTTGATGGTTGTGAAACTACCACCCAATAAATAACTAAAAGATATATTGAGTGATAGAACCTCCTAAAAATGTAGCGGTAATAAAATTCAAAAAACATTTGTTTTGGTATAATGCAGATGGAGTTTTATTTGGAAAGTCGATATTAGGAGAAGCATCAGAAGTAGCAGACATAGCTGAATTTATAGAATACTTTATAGCAAATTTAAAAGGTAATAAACTATGTATTCTTGTTGACTTTTCTAATGTTTCTAAATCGAATAAAGAAATAAGGGAATACGTGAATAAAGAATTTCCGAAGATGGCGAAAGCAGTAGCAATGATTTCGAAAACACCACTGGGACGAATGATGGCGAATTTGTTTTTCAGTTTAAAAAAACAGCCATATCCAACTAAAATGTTTGAAAACGAAGAAGAAGCATTGGAATGGTTAAAACAATATTTATAAATAAGAGCAAATTCTAAAATTAGTTTGGCAGCTAATTACTTCTAATAAACGATGATAAAAAAATTACCAAACTATACTGGCATACGAAGCATAATATCAATGCTGGTGGTAGCAGTTGGTTATATTTTTATTTCGCAAACGGGTTTTTTGCTTGGTTCGAGCAATAATAACATCACCACTTTATTGTCGGCTTCGGGTTTTGCTTTAGCCGCAATTTTATTATTAGGAAAAAAAGTTTTGCCTGGGATTATAGCTGGTTCTTTGGTGTTTTATTTTGTTTTATTTACTGTAGATGTACATCGTTCAATAAACATTGCTGTTTTTTCTGCCAGTATTATTACACTTGGCAGTGCAATTCAGGCGTTGCTTGGGTATTACCTAATTGAAAAAACAATTAGTAGCAACAATCCCTTTGAGAAAACATCGAGTGTATATGGTTTCACATTCATCACCATTTTTATTTGTTTAATCTCAGCAGCAATTAATGCTTCTGTTTTTAACAACTTAAATTTAAAACCAGATACTTCATTTTCGGAATACTTTATCTCCACTTGGTTTGGCGACATTACTGGAATACTTATTATTACCCCTTTATTATTTGGCTGGATGAAAAGAAAGAACAGTATTGCTTCACATTCTTATGTTGCAGAAACAATTCTTCTTTATTCTCTTATCCTATTTATTAGCGGATTTATATTCCTCGATTTTTTCCCGTCCATCATCCATTTCAAAAAGGCATATCTTACCATTCCTCTTTTATTGTGGGCAGCAAAAAGATTTGAACAAAGAGAAGTAGTAACTTCAATGGCTATTTCGGCTGCCGTAGCCATATTGGCTACATTACAAAAAACTGGTCCATTTTCAAACGAACAAATAGACGATTCCTTTTTATCCTCTCAAATTTACGTTTCCATAATAAGTATAACAATATTATCTCTTAAGGCAGCTACCAACGAGCGGAATCAATCAGTACTTGAACTTGAAAAGGCACATAATGAGTTATCGGTACTTGCAGAAGAACGAAAAACAAAACTAAATACAACGTTGCGGGAGGTGGAAGATTATCAAAAACGTATCGAGAATATTTTTAATGTGTTATTGAAATATACAATAATGGATTTTTCGGAAAAAGCGTCGGTAAGTGAAAGAGCAGATGAAATAGATGCTATTTCGGCGGGGCTGAATACGTTAGGTGAAGAATTACAATATGCTCTTTCTGCTGAAAAAAAATATACGGAAGATTTAGAAAACCTGAATTCTTTGTTGCAGGATAGTGAACAGCAAATACAAACTATTTTCGACCACGCTCCAGAAGCAATAATAGTGATGGATAGTGATGGTATAATAGACCGATGGAACCCAACAGCAGAAGAAATTTTCGGATGGAGTTCAACTGATATAATTGGTAAACCATTTCACGAATTTGTTATTCCATTGAATCAAAGAGAGATATATTTAAAAGGCATAAAACACTTTTTGGTAGGAAGAAAAAAACAAGTTATTAACGCTCCACTTGAAATAGAAGTAATAAACCGACTGGGCAATAAATTTATAGTCGCGTTAAATGTTTCACCAACATTTATGAAAGGTAGATTTTTATTTATTGTTTTTGCAAGAGATATCACGGAGACAAAAAAGGCAGAGGAGAAATTGCATTACACTTCTTATATGGTAAACAACACTACAGATGCAATTTTTGCCAGTGATGAAAATATGAATATCACTTTTTGGAACAATGCCTGCGAAAAGTTGTATGGGTTTTCGGAAAGTGAAGTAGTTGGTAAACCGTATTTAGAAATTATAAAATCGGAACATAACGATACCACCACAATGGAATCTGCGTTAAAGCAACTAAAAGAAACAGGTTCGTGGAGTGGTGAAGTTTACCATTATTCAAAACAGGGAAAGCGTATTCCGGTGCTTTCATCTGATTCTGTATTGAGAGATAAAACAGAAAAAATGATTGGTTATATTTCGGTAACTAGAGATATTACAGAACGGATAAAAGCGGAGAAAGAATTAAAACGATCTCAACAGTTTTTGAATTCGGTGGTAGAGAACATACCTAATATGCTTTTTATAAAAGATGCAAGAGATTTGAAATTTGTAGGATTAAACAAAGCAGGTGAAGAGTTATTAGGTTTTTCACGAAATGATTTGATAGGAAAAAACGACTATGATTTTTTTCCGAAAGAAGAAGCAGATTTTTTTACAGAAAAAGATAAATCTGTTTTAAGGGGTGGTGTGTTATATGAAATCCCAGAAGAAAAAATACATACAAAAAATAAAGGGGTGCGGGTTTTAGAAACAAAAAAAATTCCACTGTTTGATGAAAGAGGCAGACCAAAATATTTATTAGGTATCTCCAATGATATTACTGAACGGATAAAAATGGAGGAGCAGTTGAAAGAAAAATCGGAGGCACTTGCCCGCTCCAATACTGAATTGGAACAGTTTGCCTATGTGGCTTCCCACGATTTGCAGGAACCCCTCCGTATGGTAAATAGTTATGTGCAATTGTTATCGAAAAGATATAAGGACAAATTAGACCAAGATGCTAATGATTTTATTGGCTATGCCGTGGATGGAAGTAACAGGATGAGAAACTTGATTAATAGCTTGTTGGAGTTTTCGCGTATGAACAGAGTAAAACCTTTTGAACAAGTAGATTTAAATTTATTGACAAAAGAGGTATTGCAGGATTTGAAAAATAGGATTACAGAAAGTAAAGCAATAATAAAAATAGAACCTTTACCTACAATATTTGGCGACCACGTTTTATTAAGCCAGTTGTTTATTAATTTAATTTCGAATGCAATTAAATTTAGGGGAGATAATGACCCCGAAATTATCATTTCGTATAAAAAACAAAATGATGAATTTTTGTTTTCAGTAAAAGATAATGGGATTGGAATACAAGAGGAGTATGCTGAAAAGATATTTATTATTTTCCAACGATTACATTCAAAAGAAAAATATCCTGGAACTGGAATTGGTTTGGCGATTTGTAAAAAGATTGTGGAACGTCACGGTGGTAAAATTTGGATAGAATCAGAAATAGACAAAGGCACTACTTTTCACTTTACAATAAAAGAGAATTTAAAAAGTCCAGTTTAATTACGCACTAACTCTACCTCTTGCGTAAAATTGGTTAATACAATTTAATATATAAAAATGAAACCTAAAAAAACAATACGATTGATTATTTATGAGTTAATAAAACTCGGAATCTGTTTTATCGCTTTCTATTTTTATAATCCAATACCTTTAACTGTATTTGTTATTGCTTTACCTGTTGATATTTTCAGCTATCTTATATTTAAAAAGAGAAAATGGAGATTTAAAAAATGGGTTTACATTTCCATCTTTCTTTATATGACTATATTTTTTGCAGATTATGGGTGGTTTGAATCAGGGCACCAAGACCCGTTCTCTTTCTTATTAAGCTGTATAAATGGATAAAAAACGTTCCACATTTCTGTGGAACGTCTTCTATTCACCCAAAAACAAAAACAAATTATTTTTTCTCGTCTTTCACTTCTTCAAAATCAACATCCGTTACTTCGTCATCTTTCTTTGTTTCTCCTGCGTCGCCTTGATGTTGTTCCGCACCACCATTAGCCCCAGCACCTTGTGTTGCATTATACATATCTTGAGAAGCTGCCTGCCAAGCGTTATTTAATTTTTCTAAAGATGAATCAATACTAGATAAATCTTTTGAAGCGTGAGCCGTTTTTAATTCTGCCAAAGCCCCTTCAATAACCGATTTCTTTTCAGCAGGAATTTTATCACCATACTCTTTCAATTGTTTTTCAGTCTGAAAGATAGTAGAATCAGCAGTGTTTACTTTTTCAATTTCCTCTTTTGCTTTTCTATCCGTCTCTGCATTTGCTTCTGCATCTGCTTTCATACGTTTAATCTCTTCATCAGTCAATCCTGATTTAGCTTCAATACGTATGTTATGCGATTTACCAGTTGCTTTATCTTTAGCAGAAACCTGAAGAATACCATTTGCATCAATATCAAAGGTTACTTCTACTTGAGGAATACCACGTGGTGCAGGAGGAATACCATCCAAATTAAATTCACCTAACTTACGGTTATCTCTTGCCATTGCGCGCTCTCCTTGATAAACAACTATCTGAACCGATGGTTGGTTATCGCTTGCGGTAGAAAATGTTTCCGATTTTTTAGTAGGAATAGTAGTGTTTGATTCAATCAACTTAGTGAACACACCGCCCATAGTTTCAATACCTAACGAAAGCGGAGTAACATCTAAAAGCAATACATCTTTCACTTCTCCTGTTAATACACCACCTTGAATTGCTGCACCAATTGCAACTACTTCATCTGGGTTAACACCTTTAGAAGGAGCTTTCCCAAAGAACTTCTGGACTGCATCTACAATAGCTGGGATACGAGTAGAACCTCCAACTAATATAATTTCGTTGATATCATTTACTGTCAAACCTGCATTTTTTAAGGCAGTTTTACAAGGTTCAATAGTACGTTTAATCAAATCATCAACCAATTGCTCAAACTTAGCGCGTGTTAAAGTACGAACTAAGTGTTTCGGAATACCATCAACAGGCATTATATAAGGTAAATTAATTTCAGAAGTTGCAGTACTTGATAATTCAATCTTAGCTTTTTCAGCAGCTTCTTTCAAACGTTGTAAAGCCATTGGGTCATGACGTAAATCAATGCCTTCTTCTTTTTTAAATTCATCAGCCAACCAATCAATAATTACCTGGTCAAAATCATCTCCACCTAAGTGAGTATCACCATCGGTACTTTTTACTTCAAACA
>CAILDT010000637.1 GCA_903833025.1 uncultured Bacteroidota bacterium
AATACTTTTTAAAAAGAACAACATATATAACTCGAGTTGCTAGTTCGCATTATGCCGCATACCTCCTGTTAATGGTAAATTATTACAAAAAAAAATCCTGCTTTTGATAAGCAGTATTTTTTATGGTTAAGATTATGAGGTGTAAAGATATGGTATGTTGTATGGGTTGTACTATGTATTGGTGTTTATATTTGGATAGGGGGTGATATGGGGTGATTTTGTGATAAATTGGTTAAAAGAGGACCGCCCCTGCCCCCTCCTTGAAAAAAAGAGGGGGTGTAGGAATACAAAAGGTTGAAAAAGGGGGAGCAAAGGGATAATTAGGCGGAGCATAGAAAGGAAAACGGGGAGCAAAGAGATAACGGAGGGGAGTATAGGGATAACGGAGGGGCAGGGGGGCTAAAGATGTTAGCTTTATAATGGACAATAAAAGTGAGAATGTTTTGAATTGGCGATGCTGAAAAAAACGTGCGTACGTTACACCGACTGCCGGAGGCGCACATAGTTCGTTACATATAGTGTTTCCTTTCGCGAAGCGGGAAATATATCTATCTTTGAAAAATAAATAATGACCAAATCATCCAAAATAACATTCGCAATCATCACCATCGCCTGGTTTCTACTAAGCAGCAACCAAAAAAACTGGTCGCGCAACCAAGTAAAAGCCGATGTGGTAAGCTACTACTCCTACCTCCCCGCTTTTTTTATTGATAAAGATTTAAAACTTACTTTTCTCGACTCTCCCAACACCCCCCATTCAGGGCTCTATTGGGCAGAGCAAACGCCCGATGGCAAACACGTAATTAAAACCACAATGGGATTAAGCATCCTCTACCTCCCCTTTTTCGCCATCGCCCATTACATAGTCGCACCCTTGGGTGGCTACCTACGCAACGGTTACACCGAAGCATATATGGCGTGTTTGGCAGCAGGCAGTTTCGTATATTTATTGTTAGGATTATTGTTTCTGCGGAAAACATTATTAAAATTTTATTCTGAAAAGATAACACTTTGGGTAATCATCTCCATCTTTTTCGGCACCAATTTACTTTGGTATTCTTACGGCGAAGCATTAATGCCGCATCAGTTTGTATTCTCCCTTGTTTCGTTTTTAATTTATTTTACCATCCAATGGTACCAAACTCCCACAATTAAAACCAGCATCATCCTCTCCATTATCTGCGGAATGATAATCCTTGTTCGCCCCGGCGATATGCTTCTTTGTTTGTTTCCACTTTTATACGGCGCACCAAATAAAAACTATTTCAAAGAAAAAATAACAATCGTAAAACAAAATTTCTGGAAAATAATACTCATACTCACCATCATCATCATCATTCAACTACCACAATTACTTTATTGGAAAACGGTTACGGGCAGTTGGTTTTATAATTCCTACACCGGCGAACGTTTTTATTTTAATCACCCACACATTATCGAAGGGCTATTTGGCTACCGCAAAGGATGGCTCTTATACACCCCAATGATGGGGTTTTCAATCATCGGATTATTTATGCTGAAAAATAATGCGAAGAAATTATTGCTAGCTATCGCACTTATACTTCCACTTTTCATTTACATTTTATTTTGCTGGTGGAGCTGGTGGTATGGTGGCTCTTTCGGTATGCGTCCGTTTATAGATATTTACGCAATGCTCGCCATCCCGATGGGAGCATCATTTACGTTTTTGATGAAAACTAAAATCAGGAAAATAATTACAACCACCATCATTTCTTTTTTTATTCTTTTAAATATGTTGCAGATATATCAGTACAATAACTTCATACTTCATTTCGAAGCAATGACAAAAGAATCTTACTGGTACGTTTTCGGTAAAGTAGAAAAGCCAGATAATTGGTGGGCAAAACTTCGCCTCCCCTACCCTATCCGTTCCACCAAAGGATTGCCCGAAGCATATACAAAGCAACAACTTTTGCAGGGCAGTTACATTCTTCGCGCCGCAAACAATAAATTAATCAATGCCGATTCGGCTGGAGCAATTATAGAAACAGAAAATTACAGTTGGAATGTTGCTGAACATTATACGTTCATAAATACATCAAACAATAAAATAATACTACTTGCAACCAACCAAAAGTATGTTTCTGTAAACAATAAAAATAATTTAGTTGCTACTTCTGAATCAAAAGAAAATGCAACTGAATTCGAATTAACTTTATTAGAGGATAATAAAATTGAATTAAGTGCAGGTGATTTTAAAAAGATGGTGAGGGTGTATATGGGGCAATGATAATGAAGCTTGCTACTCAAAAGGATTATAAATCTTCAATCCTTTAATTTTATTGAAATCGTTTTTGTTTCTTGTTACTCAACATCCCTTCGTATTCTCTCGGATTAAACTTTTTTTGTTTTGCATTTCCCTTTTTTGTTGATACTCTTTTCTCTTCATCTGTTTCAACAGTTACAGATATTGTTTTCAAAAAATCGAGAAGGGAATAAAATAAATTTTTGTTGTCGGTTTTTATAATGGCTTTCATTGTTATTAAATTTGTTGGTTTATTTCTCTGCAAAGATACTTTATTTTATAAACTCATCATCCCACAAAAAAAGAGGGGCGATACAATCACCCCTCTTTTCTAAATAGTAAGGGCATAAAATTTTATGCCCCTATAAACTTATTGCACCACCAACTTCTGCACATTAGTTTCAGCAACACTATTCATCTTTATATAATAAATACCTTTCGCCAAAGTTTCCAAATTAATTTGTTTGCTGAAACCAGTAACAATATTTTTATCTACAGAAGAATAAACCTCTCTACCTTCCACATCCACAATGTTAATTAGCAACTCACTAAAGTTACCGTTAACCATAATATTAAACTGCCCACTTGTAGGGTTCGGATAAACCGACACACTGTTTGCCAAACTATATTCATCAATACCCGTACAATTATGTATCGCAATACTGCTTGTATCCGAATTAGTACAAAGCGTAATAGCATCAGTAATAGTATAAGTAATAACATCCATACCAGTGCCAGCCAATGCAGGGTTCAAGTTACCTGATGATACTCCAGAGCCAGTATAAATACCACCCAATGGTGTACCGCCTGCTAATGCAAATATAGGAGCTTGCAAACACACATAGCTGGTGTATGCAGGCAAATTAACGGTTGGCAATGGTAGTATAGTTAACTGACTAACCACCGTACTGTCGCAACCATTTTGCGCCGTAAGCACATCTATATAAGTACCGGAAGTGTTATGTATGTTACCTCCAATATTTATAGAGCCACCAAAACATATGCTATAAGCAGTAGTATCGGATATTTGCGGAAGCACAATTAAGGTAGAAGTAACCGTACTGTCGCAACCGCCCATAGTAGTTAAAACAGTAGTAAACACACCAGCCGTATCGTGCATTACACCACCAATTGCAATAGAATCGCCATAGCAAATAGTAAACATTTGGGTGGATGTAATTGCAGGAGTAACCGTTAAATTAGTAGTAACCGTACTGTCGCAACCACCAAATGCGGTGAAATAATTAACATACATACCAGTAGTATCGTACACCATACCGCCAACAGTAATAGATGTTCCGGCGCAAATGGTAAATGATTGAGACGTCATAATAGAATCGGTAACTGTTAAGTTGGTAGTAACCGTACTGTCGCAACCACCAAAGGAAGCAAATATATCCGTATAAATGCCTGTGGTGTTGTACGTGTTAGTACCAACCGTTACTGATGATGCCGTACATATTGTAAACATTTGGTTGGTAACAATAGCAGGCATCACTGTTAAGTTAGTAACCACAGCACTATCGCAACCTCCGTAGGCAGTTAAAATATCAATGTAACTTCCTGTGGAGTTGTAAACATTACCTGCAACTATTACCGAATCGCCTGCACAAACAGTATATGATTGGCTAGTGATGATAGCCGGTAACACAGTTAAAGTAGTAGTAATAGTACTGTCGCAACCGAATGCAGAAGGCAACACATCAATATAAACATTGCTAGTAGTGTGGCTGAATGGACCAACCATTATTGAATCGCCCGCGCAGATAGTGAACGCTTGAGCAGAAACAATATCGAGCAATACATTAAGATGAGTGATTACTGTACTGTCGCAACCGCCAATAGCAGTAAGTACATTTATATAAGTACCTGTAGAATCGTACACCATACCGCCAACAGTAATGGTTGCACCAGCACATACTGTTACCGTTTGATTAAAAATCAATGAATCCGAAATAGTTAAATTGGTAACCAGCGCACTGTCGCAACCCCCGAAAGAAACAAAATGATTAGTATAAATACCTGTGGAGTTATATAAATTTCCGTTAATCATAATAAATCCACCTGTACACATCATAAATGTTTGCGAAGTAACAATAGCAGGAGAAACCGTTAAGTTAGTAGTAACAGTACTGTCGCAACCATTGATAGCAGTAAGTATATCAGTGTATGTTCCTGATGTATTATAAGTAGAAGAACCAACAGCTACTGATTGTCCGGCGCATAAGGTATAAGATTGCGAACCTGTAATAGCAGGAGAAACAGTTAAGTTAGTAGTAAGTGTACTATCACAACCATTGGTAGCAGTTAATACATCAGAATAAATTCCTGAAGTACTATAATTAGAAGAACCAACAGTAACACTTGCACCAGCACATATTGTTAAAGATTGATTTCCTGTGATTGCTGGCATAATAGTTAAATCAGTTGTAACTGTACTGTCGCAACCGCTCATAGAAGTAAGCAAATCAGTATAAATACCTGTGGAGTTGTAGGTGTTTCCGCCAACAGTTACCGAAGCACCTGCGCAAAGATTGAACGTTTGATTAACACTGTAAACAGGGTTAACCATCACAGTAGTAGTAACCGTACTGTCGCATCCTCCAATAGCAGTAAACAAATCAGAATAAATACCAGGAGTAGAATAAACAGAGCTACCAACCGTAACCGAAGCACCCGCACACAGCGTGAATGATTGCGATGTGGTGATAGAATTAGAAATAGTTAAGTTAGTAGTAACAGTACTATCGCAGCCGTTCATCGCGGTTAATACATCAGTATAAA
>CAILDT010000638.1 GCA_903833025.1 uncultured Bacteroidota bacterium
AAATAAATAAGATGTTTTTTCAATATATAATGGAACGTATTAGACAAGGAAGTATTAGAACAGAAGAATTAAATCAACGAGTATCAAACCGCAATATCCCGTCAGCTCCTTTACAGCCACAATTTGATATTCGCCCACTTTCAACCAAATATTCGATGATGCCTATATTTGATAGACGGCCAATTCCGACGGTATCTATAAATGTTTTACCGACTTATAATGTTTCAAATACTTTTAATCCGGGGAATGCTCAGGCCGCCGCGCCATGGGCAGGTTTCGCTACAAATGTAAATGATGAATCGCGATTGAGAAATCAGTTCTTTGCTAATCAGCGTGGTGCAGGTCAATCAACATATATTCCCTCTAGATATAGTGATATGTATGAAGTATCAGTACCAGCAAATGAACAAGTAACACAACCTTTTCCATCTCTCTTTGAGAAGGGTCAGTTTGATCAATTCAATCCGGCACCAAAGGATAATGGTATTAATCTTTTTAATAATTTCACTCGCTATCAAGTGAAAGAACTTGTATAATTTGTTTTACAACATACGTTTTACATTACAACATACGTTTTACATTACATTTTAATAAATCATATAATGTAAAAATGATTGATGAATCAAATGCAATAATAGACACAAATGCAATAATAGACACAAATGCAATAATAGGTCCAAATGCAATAATAGCCGAAACAGAAGCAATATACAAACTATCAAATGATGCCGATCATGCTACTTTAGCTTTTTTCTCTAATCCAATATACTTGGGAATGATTAAGAAGAGAGAAAAGTTAATAGATAATAATAAGGAATTTAAAAAAAATATAAAGTTTTATCGGAAAAGGTTAATATCTCTCTTCAAAGATTTGATAAAGGATGATGAATCGCCTCCACCAACACAAGAACTTAAGGAGATGTATAATCGATTTATAAATACTGCCATCAACTACTTTCAAATAATCGATAAAAAGGACATTATACAGGAACAGTATATACAAGAGCAAGGACATGAAGAGCATCAGATACAAGAGCAAGGACAGGGAGAGCATGAAGAGCAGGGAGAGCATGAATCAGATGTAGAAACAGAAAATCTTACAGTAAGCGAAGCAAATGATCTGATGATGAAAAAAACCATACAGTTTGCCAATTTAGATAATTATGTCATTAATAAGCACGATAATTCATCTAATGAATTTAGAATTATTCCATTAAAACTGGATATCAATTTAAAAACACCTGATTTAAAAATAAAGGGTATAAAACTTAAAACTAAGGTTAAAAAAAATAAGGAAGAAGATTTATCTCAATAAATATCAGTAGGAATGAATGATAGATATTCGCGTAATAAAACACGGAGGAAGAATCGTTTATATAAGTCACGCAAAGCTATGGGGTACAAAGCTATGGGGTACAAAGCTATGAGGCGCAAAGTTATGAGTTATAAAGCTATGAGTTATAAAGCTATGGGTAAAAAAACGATTAAAAATAAAATTAGTGGCGGGGAAAAAGCGGCCTTTAAAACAGCTCAATGTGCACCTAAAGCAAATGATGAATTGAATAAATACACCTGTTATAGTGAAGCCGATCTTAAAAAAATGAAGGATTTATGGAATGCTCGGCATCGTGATATGCCGATTTCCGACACTATTCCGCGCGATATTTGGAATAGTTTGAAAAATAAGATGGAAAATGCTTGTCATACAGAAGCGTGTTGGCTAAAACAGAAATTTATGGACAATAATTTAGCGGATGAATTATTGTCATATACATTTGCACCTAAATCGCCTGATAAATGGAAAGAGAATCATAATACTTGGTTAAATAGTACCGATATTGAAAAAGTAATGAAACAGTATGAGCATACCTATAAATGTTTTCGTTTTATAGGCCCTACGCCGATCGATTTCGATACGCATATTTATGACGATAAATGTGTTTGGGATGAATTATGTAATTTTGATTTAAGCAAACACCTTAAAGACGGTGTTAATAAAATCGGTATTATATTTAATACAGACCCACATACAAAAGGCGGTGCACACTGGATATCACTTTTTATCAATATAAAGAAGAAATTCATTTTCTTTTTTGATAGTAATGGTACAGAAATGCCCAAACAAATTAAAGTCTTTTGTGACCGTGTTATAAGCCAAGCAGCCGATCTGAATATACAATTAAAATTAGACCAGAATGCGCCTTTTGCTCATCAGGAAGGTAATACCGAATGCGGAATGTATTCTCTCTACTTAATTGTGACACTACTGAGAGATGCACATAATTATACATTCTTTAAAAACACCAAAATAAGCGATGCTGCGATGGAAAAAATGCGGGATAAGTATTTCAATCCTATGCTTTAGCATTAGCATTAGCTTTAGCATTAGCATTAGCTTTAGCATTATAAATAATATAAAAATAACTCAATACTTATTATTTATAATGGATATACAATTTACTTCTAATCAAAATAAAGGCATGATATGGAAACTCCTCTGTGATAATGGCACCTTCAATTCTATTCCCGAATCAAAGGCAAATCTCGTAAAAATAGATTTTGATAGGAAAATAGCCCTCATTAGCACAACTATGACCGACGCCGACCAATTGGTCACATTAAATAAACGCGTTATAGGGGAAATGGTACAAAGTGTTAGCAAATTTCAAAATACAACAATAAATGAAAATACATTGCTCCCTAATTATAATGCTGCCGATATTTCCCAACAACGGCAGAAAGTATTTGAAAATGAATTGAAACAAAAACAAAATGATTTTGAAAAGTTCAATAGTAAACCAGTGCCAACAAAAATAGATTTCGCCGATAAAATGGATGTGCCGTTAGGCTCAGAAATGGATAAAATATTAGCTGAGCAGATTGCTATGCGCGAAAAACAATTAAATATGGTATTGGGAACGCAAGATAAAACCGCCGCGAGTAAATGGTTGCAGAATGGCCAAGTGCAAAATAGCCAAGTGCAAAATAGCCAAGTGCAAGTGCAAAATAGCCAAGTGCAAGTGCAAAATAGCCAAGTGCAAAATAGCCAAGTGCAAATGCAAAAAACAATGCCTACTGCAAATGATAATATTCAATTGAAAATTGGCGAGGATATTAAAATAGGCGAAAAAGAGTTGATTAATAGTTCTCGGAAAAAAGTGAATTTTATCGAGCCAATTAATATAAATGATGATTTTATGTCTCTCTTAAAGAAAAAACCTGTTGAGGAGAGAGATACATTAGAAAATGACATAACAATAAAAGAGATGCTAACCAATATTATGAATAAACAAAATCAAATATTAGA
>CAILDT010000639.1 GCA_903833025.1 uncultured Bacteroidota bacterium
AAGGGGGGGCGACCTGCCAGTATGAAGTTTCAAGCATTTAATAACGTTTGTCGCGGGGCGAAAGAGACGAGCTTTTAATCCCCCCTTTTTTTTACTTCATAAATCTTTCAAACGTTAGCCGTCATTGTGAGAAGCGCGGTGCAAACTTTTACGCAAAGAACAAAGCTTCTCCGAACAATTAAAATTAAACAAACAATTAAAACAAAATCAAAATGAAAACAAAATTATCAATTCTTATTCTGTTAGTTTCTACAGTAACAATTTTTAATGTCAATGCACAATGGCAAGCAACTAATGGTCCTTATGGTGAAGATGTTTATAGCTTCGTTACAAATGGTTCTACAATATTCGCAGGAGGTGCTGGTGTGTTTTCTACCGTAAATAATGGTGTAAGGTGGGACCATCTAACAAACGGATTTAGTATTAGTGGTGTCGGAATTATGGATTTTATTTTAGATGGCACTAATCTTTTTGCAGGTACTGCCTATACTGGTGTTTATTTGTCCACCAATAATGGCGCAAACTGGACATCGGTAAACACAGGGCTTGCTGATTTAAATGTAAACTGTTTGTTAAAAAACGGAACAGACATTTTTGCTGGTACTTCAACAGCAATTTATAAAACAAGCAATAATGGTGCGAATTGGTCATTTTCAAGCATAGGAATTCCTAATACTAACATCGCCTGCTTTACTACAATTGGTTCAAATATTTTTGCTGGTACATCCAGTGGGGTTTACTTATCTACTAACAATGGTTTAACTTGGTCACCTGTAAATAGTGGATTAACCAATACTACTGTTACAGGAATTGGCGCAATTGGTGCAAATTTATTTGTTGGGGTTGGCACTGGGGCTTTTATGTCTTCAAACAATGGAACTAGTTGGACTAACATTAACAGTAATCTTCCAACCGCATATCCTAGCAATTTTTGGATTAATTCACTTCAGGCAGTCGGCTCTACTCTATTTGTAGGCAAATCAACTATGATACCTACTAGCGATGGAGCTTTATATAAATCCACTAATAATGGGGCTAGCTGGACAAAAATTAATTATGGTTTAGGAAGGTATTATTATAACGATTACTATGGTCCTTTTAAATACAAGGTAGTTCAATTTGGCTCTAACTTACTAGTTGGTTCAAGATTGGGTGTCCACATATCATCAGACAACGGAAATACTTGGTATGGTATCGGGATTGGTAGAGCTAATATTGGTCAAATCTTAATGCACAATGGAAGCGATTTATTTTGCGGAACTATAAATGGATTGTACATAACTCCAGATGCAGGAAATACTTGGAACAGCATTAATAATGGATTCAAATCCAATCCTTCAATAAAAGCATTGTGTCATAACGGCTCAACATTATTTGCTGGAATCAATACCAATACAGGAACTTATACTGATGCCAGTATTAATGGTGATGGACTTTATATATCAACCAATAATGGAGCTAGTTGGACTCAATCAGATAGTGGTCTAACAAATATTATTGTTGAATCCCTCGCTGAAATTGGAGGGAATATTTTTGCGGGTACGCAAAATGGAATATTTATCTCAACAAACAATGGAACAACTTGGAGCGCAAGCAGTGTTGGCTTGCCTACGAACACCATTGTAAGTTCTATCTTATCAAATGGTCCAGTGATTTTCATAATAACAGATAATGGTTTGTATATATCAACAAATAATGGTTCATCGTGGGCAATATCTTATGGCGGTAATTGTCTTGTAAATGATGGAACTAATGTTTTGTGCGGCACTTCTAATGGCACTTCAATCACATCTAATTATGGGAGCAGTTGGGCGACCCAAAGTTTCCCTTATCTAAATCATAATGTGCTTGCAATGACTAATACAGGTTCTATGTTAATAGCAGTTAGAGCTAGCCAAGAAGGAATAGTTTTTTCTTTTGATGGAGGTAACACTTGGTCTTGGAATACCTCTTGCTATCAAGGACTAGGTAATGGCGATAACCGTGCAGTATCAACAAATGGTATTGATATTTTTCTTGGTGTTGGTGATGGAAATCTTGGTCCTAGTGTAAATGGTGTATGGAGATGCGGAGTATCGGACATAACTGGAATAAATGAATATTCTAAAGGAGAAAATGATGTTATTATTTATCCTAATCCTTTCAACACCAAAACCACAATTAACTTTGCAGTAGAGCAGAAAAATAGAACAGTAAGATTAACAGATGTTGTTGGCAAAGTGATAAGACAAATAAATTTTAGCGGTAAACAATTGGTGATAGAAAAAGAAGAAATGAAAGCAGGTATTTATTTTGTTCAGATAACAGAGGAAAATAAAAACACCATAAATAGAAAAATAATAATTCAGTAAAAAAGAAAATAAATTTCGTTTTATTAAATATTATTCGTATATTGGTAATAACAATGATATAAACTAAAAACTATTACAATGAAAAAAAAAGCATTCACATTTAGAGAATCAATATCTATAAAAGATATTGAAAAACCAATTATTTTTGATTTTATTGCGGACAACAGCATTCCCGGAGTAGTAATACCAGGTTATACAGTTCACACTTACGACCCAAAATTTGTTTTCCATTTGGATATTGAGACAACTGGCAGTGGTAGATTTGAATTTAGCTATGAAATGGGGTTGCCTGAACGCCTATCTAATGATAAAAATTTATTGGATAAATTAAACAAAGTCATACTGGAAAGAGATAACAATATTTAACTTTCTTATTTGTATACTTACAACGTTGACAACTGTGGCGAAAAAAAACAACGAACGGCTAACAAATGAAAATAGAAGCCCAACCGAACATATCGTTCTCCACACCAGTTGAATTCGTGTTTACAAGTAGAAAAATCGTGTTTTCAACCAAGTGAATCGTATATTCAAGTAGAAAAATCGTATGTTCAAGTAGTTAAATCGTATTTTCAAGTACGTGAATCGTGTTTTCAAGTAGTTAAATCGTATATTCAAGTAGTTAAATCGCAAATTACAGTGTTGAAAATAAGCACTTTAACGAAAATAGTGCAAAACTACCAGAAGCGAGAAAACAGAACACAACGTGAAAGACAAACCGAATTAAAACTAACTTTGACGACCCGAAGAAAAAAAACAACGAACGGCTAACATAAGATTTATGAAATAAAAAAA
>CAILDT010000640.1 GCA_903833025.1 uncultured Bacteroidota bacterium
CGGATAACATACGATTCGCTTCTGTCTTGAGCCTCGCAATCCTTTGTTATAGCAAGTTTCACGGCATCATTTACTTTTGATGCTATAAGGTTGTTTAATGTTTCTGACTTTTTCATTAGTCAAAATTGGTTTCGTATTCATTAGTTATATCTTTTAGCTTGTTTCGGATATTCCAATAAACAAACTCAATAAAATATGTTTTTTGAGTTTTCAAGTAATCATCATAATCCTTTGAATCGCCATACAAGCTATCAAAATACATTTCTTCTGCTGAATCAAAATTAATGTGTTCATTTTCTATTCTACTACAAATAAAGCATCCATCAAAAATTTCAGCATCAATATATGAATCAATTAACAATACCGATGCTATTGGATTGTTTGGGTCGTCTATAAATAATAACTTATCACAAAAATCAAGTAGCAATATAATTATCGGAGATGTCTTTGCAAACTCTTGTAAATCTTTTATAGTTTTAGATTTTAATTCAGGGGTATTTTCCATGTTATTTTATATTGATGGTTTGTTTTAAAAAAGTTTCTTTGGTGATTTAAGTTGCATTTCACATAGAGCAATAAGGTATTCATTCAAACTTCTTTTTTCTTTATCCGCGAGTTTACGCATCTTAGAACTCAAGTCGGGTAACCGTTTTGGAGGTTTTATAGATATGTGTTTAATGTCCATAGGTGTTATATTCGGGTACAAAAGTAGTACATTGTATTGATATATGCAAATTATTTATATTAAAGTTATCAACAATTATAATTTCACTTCGAGTTCTGTTCCTGTTAAACAATAGCAAAGGTTTTGAAGTTGATGTAGATACTTTATTTCATAAGTATAATCAAAATAAAAGACTTGTTCTTGCGGAATAGTATTTCCATCATCGTCCTCATTAGACTTTTGGTTAATGGTAAACGACCCAATATTCCAATCCGTATTACAACTTTTATACTTACTTCTAAACCCGCACTTCGCGAGCAAGTCCTCTGTGAGAGGGATGGGGGAGCAATTTATTAATGGACAACTATTGCGCTCTCCATCATCATCTATAAAACAGAGCCATCCACTTTTATCCCCCCATTCGCAATCAATAGATGTTATTTTTGAATATACACTATCTGGATTAGATAGGTAATTTCCGATTCTTAAATCTTTTGGTTCTATCATAGTTTATTTTTTTTGGGTTGGTTACTAATTTATCTTCTGTTATTATTTAAACCAAGTCATTTCCTTCATAGGTTTTTGGTGTTCTGTGGTCGTATCTTGTTGGGTCGTTTTCTAAATATTTTTCGGGATTTTTCATAACGTGGTCAAAAATAGCATCTGCAATTTTATTAACTTCCTTTTCGCGCCATTCCTTTACCTCTTGCTCTCTCTTTGATAAATGCTCCCTGTATTCGGTTTCATCAAACTGTGAATGTAAATTTGTTTCTTTGTAAATCTTTGTCCCTGTAAGTCGGCAGAATAATAACCAAAACTTTACTTTCCATTTATTTTGAGTACAAGCAATTATCGTTTGTGTATCACGATTAAAGATGCCTATTGCTCCTTGACTGTAACCTGCATTATATTTACTCATAGTATATATATCTTAATATAAGAAATTTGGCTCTTGATGGTTTTTTATTTCCCTACGATTAGAATTGCCCAAAAGCATCAGCAAAACTTGTGAATTTATTAGGTTGTGGTTTTAATCCAACCTTACTTCTTA
>CAILDT010000641.1 GCA_903833025.1 uncultured Bacteroidota bacterium
AAACTACCACTACCACCAGTAGAACTCAAAACGTGCCGCATTGTAGGGTTATTTTGAATTTGACCGTAAATAACCGAATTAAAAGCTATTACTAAGGCAATTAATATGTATTTTTTAATATTCATTCGTTTTTATGTCGTTTTTATCAGTTCTGGGAAAGTTCCAAAGAGTTATTGGAAACTTAAATAACCTTATTTTATTTTCCAATAACCCTATTATACTTTCCAATAACCTTCTGGAACTTTAAAATAACTCTTTGGAACTTTCCAAAAACCGTTCTGGAACTTTCCAAAAACTCTTTGGAACTTTCCCAGAACCTTATTTAAGTTTCCAATAACCTTACAGAACTTTCCCAGAACTGGCTATTTTTACTTTTTCTCTTTAATCATTAAGTCTATTAATCGTTTTTGTTCTTCCAATTGTTTTTTCATTTCTTCAATTTGAGCTTGTTGTTCTTTTATTGCTTGAACCAAAATTGGCGTTAAGCCGATGTAGTTCATAGTTTTAAAGGAATACTGTTCACCCGATGTAGCTCCGGTTTTAGGGTCAACTTCTTTAGGGCTTATTCCATCCTGCACTAATTCAGGGAAAACACGCTCTACTTCTTGTGCAATTAAACCGACTTGTAAATTTTCTGGAAAATTCATTCGTTTAAATTTATCATCTTTTTTAAAGGTGTATGTTTTCGGTTCAAGTTTTAATACTTTCTCTAATGCACCCGTTAATGGTTCAATATTTTCTTTAAATTTCTTGTCAGAAACATTTGCCCAAGTACCAGTATATCCTCCATTACCAAGACATACAACACCATAAGTACCTCCATTTGCCGAACCCTCAACACCTGCATAGCCGCCAGTTGCACCGTACCCTCTAACACCAATATAATTCCCCATCCCTTCTACTCCAATACCCCAATTCGATGACGTGTTGACAGACTCACCACGAACTCCAACTCCATCAGCAGCACCAGTATATGTATTTTTAAAATAACCAACATAACTACCACTTGTCGAAATAACATCTACAGCGTGTAACCTATAAGCAGCAGATACACCAAGACCTAATTGGTTGGTAACATATACATCGCCAGCTGCAAAATATCCTGCATAATTATTTGTTCCGCCTGAAGCATTACCGTAAACACCATAATTATTAGCAGCTGCACCAAGAGAGTTTCCATACAAACCAATACCATACGTATTATTAGCAGTACCCCAAGCAACACCCATTGTGCCTCTTACTGAAGAAGCCGCAATAGAGTTAGAACCATACGCTACACCTTGTATTGCATTAGCATAAGTATTATATGTAATTGCCGAATTAGTAACATCTAACTTAGCCGACATACTTGCTGTGGAATTGTAACCAATACCTGTTTGTCCTTCAATTAACAAACCATTAGTGGCAGCAGTAGCTGTTCCAGCATACGTAGCACCTATAACAGCATTACCATTTACTTCCAACAAGTTATTTATTGTTCCCGAAGTACCAATACCTACATTGCCGTTATCGCCAATTTCCAAACGATTAGTAAGCAAACTCGCACCAGCATCATTAAATATCTGTCGGAATTGTAACCCAGTGTTTGCGCTTTCGTAAAGTGCCCAACGATGAGCACCATTTCGTCTAATTGCAAGATATTGGTCTGCTACACCATCTTCAATCATTATAGTTCCTTTCAAGTTTAAATCACTTGAAGTGTAAGCAGGAGAATTAACATTTACAGAATTGCCATCATTATAAAGATTACTACTTGCAAGCCAACTACCACTACCATTATTATAAAGTGTTTGTCCTAAAGTACCGGCAGGCAAAGTACCACCAGCACTTGGAGCTAACCAAGATAAAGTACCCGAAGCATCACTTACTAAAGAAGAATTAGCTGAAAGCGCGCCGGCAGTAGGCAAAGTAAGTGTGTAATTTCCTCCTGATGCAGGAGCTGTAACTCCTGATTGAATGGTAACCGTATTTATATTTGTAGAGTTATTAAATATCATTGCTCCATTGGTAGTAGATGCCAAACCTAAGCGTACAGAACCATTGATATGAAGTTTTGAAGCAGGAGCAGTAGTGCCTATACCCACATTACCATCGTCGCGCACTATAAATAAAGAAGCGTACGTATTATCAGTAACATTTAATCCCCAGCCAGAAGTACCTGCCGTTTTACCTTTTACCGTTAACACAGGTGCAGTGCCAGCATCAGTAGAGCCAAAACCAAAACCGGAAGTACCGTCATCCCTTACAAAAAATCCTCCATTTGATGCACTGTTAACTGCCTGAATAGTAGTAGTTGCAGAAGTAGTTCCAGCACCTTTTACATAAAACTTCATTGCAGAAACAGTGGCAC
>CAILDT010000642.1 GCA_903833025.1 uncultured Bacteroidota bacterium
TCTCTTCGATTCCGAATGGCATACACTTCTAAGTATTCCAGGGTTTATTGGGTTTATGAACACGCCGATTATTAAAGCCAAAAAAGGTACCAGCCAAGAGTTGCTCTTCTATAATGACGGAGAATATGCTTTGTGGAAGGAAGCTAATAAAGCAACTCTCAAGGGCTGGAGCTTTAAATATTACAAGGGATTAGGCACGAGCACTGGTAAAGAATTTAAGGAATATTTTGCCAATAAGAAAATTGTCAATTTTGTCAGCACTGGCGATGTAAGTCGTGATTCCATCGATAAAGTATTTAATAAGAAACGTGCGTGTGACCGCAAGGAATGGTTAGAGCAGTATGACCGCACACTTTATCTAGATACTAACAGGTCAGATGTACCTTATGAAGAGTTCATTAGTCAAGAGATGATTCATTTCTCTAAATATGATTGTGAGCGTTCTATTCCTAATGGGATTGATGGTCTAAAAACGAGTCAGAGAAAAATTCTTTATACTTGCCTAGAGCGAAAATTAACACAAGAAGTGAAAGTCGCCCAGCTCGGCGGAGCGGTCTCGGAAAAAAGTCGCTACCATCATGGGGAACAAAGTTTGTATGGGGCTATTGTGGGTATGGCACAAACTTTTACTGGTTCAAATAATATTAACCTTCTGGAACCAAATGGTCAATTTGGTACGCGTTTACAAGGCGGCGATGATGCGGCCTCGGAAAGATATATTTGCACACAGTTAAATCCTTTAACTCGGTTAATTTATCCAGAAGCCGATGACGCTGTTCTAACTTATTTAGAAGACGACGGCACATCAGTTGAACCGGTGTTTTATGTGCCCATTATACCTATGCAATTAGTCAATGGTGGTAAAGGTATAGGCACGGGATTCAGCACAGATATAATGAATTATAATCCCTTAACCATTATTGATTATATTGTTAGTACCCTAAATAATAATGAAGTACCTGTTGCATCCCTTGAACCCGTTGCCCTATTGCCCTATTACGAGGGATTCAAAGGCACTATAATACCATTATCGGATAGTAAATATTTAATCAAAGGTGTTTATCAAATCATATCGGATAAACAAGTGCGTATTACTGAATTACCTATCGGCACTTGGACTGATGATTATAAAAAATATATAGAAGAGTTAATTGATATTAAGCCAACACTACAGACAACTCCTACAACAACAACTACTGACGATAAAAAAACCAAACCAGCCAAAACAGCAAAAACAGCCAAACCAACCAAAACAGGCAAAGCTAAAAAAATAGTCAACCAAGTAAAAGATTATACTGACATGAGCACAGATACTATAGTAGATATTACTATAACTTTCGCTCCTGGTGTTATTGCGGCTTTAAAAACTGAAGAGACCGAAAACAATTGCACTGCATTAGAAAAATTATTAAAATTATATACAACTCGTACAACGACCAATATGCATATATTTGATGAAAATGAAAAATTAATCAAGGTAGATAAACCAGAAGAATTGATTACTCGCTATATGCAAGTACGGATGGCCTATTATATTAAACGAAAAGCACATCAAGTCACTCAATTAGAAAAAGAATCATGCACACTATCCAATAAGGCACGCTTTATTACGGAGCTATTAGATGATACGCTAGATTTGCGTAAAAAGAAAACTGCAGAAGTCTCGGCTATTTTGAAAGCAAGAGCTTATACTATTATAGATGAAGACCCGGATTATAAATATCTGGTACGCTTGCCGATGGATAGCGTAACAGAAGAAAATATAGCAAAGATTATTAATGAGCGTGACCGTAAACTAGATGAATTATCCACCTTAAAAGGTTCAAGTGAAAAACAAATTTGGCTGAATGAACTTGCACTATTACGTAAAGAATATAGAAGACAATTAGATAAAGCTAAATTAGATACAAAGATTAAAACTAGTAGCATAGCAGTTAAAAAAGTAGTAAAACCAAAAGCTTAGACAATAAATATATAAGTATTAAGCGTATAAGTATAAAGCATTATATTATCTACTTAAAACCATTTTTTTAATTCTAGTTGTTTATCGTTACTGTAGGATAATATAGGCAGAGCTAAGGGTGTCCACATGGTGCTTGCATCTCTCTTATATTTCATATAACCATCAGCTTCGTTATAAACTTGATTGATAGCATAATCAAAAACATATTTATTTAATTCATTTATTTGCAGAGGAATATTATCAGGTAAATTCTTTGAATATTGTAAAAATATACTGCGCATAATAATTTTCAATTCATCTTGGTTTTGTTCGCCAATCACATATTGCTTGTTTGATTTATTATAAACGCCTGAACGAATACCGTTTTGCACAATTTGCACATTGTTTCCACTAAAAAAAGCATTAGATAAGTGCGTATCATACCAATTACCTGTCATGGCATCTCTAAATGAATATTTAGTACTATTAATAGGAATTCGGTCAGTCATTGAAAAGCGTTCATCAAGATTTGGACCTAAAATATTTACTCTACCATTGCTATTATTTTTATCTAATTGACAA
>CAILDT010000643.1 GCA_903833025.1 uncultured Bacteroidota bacterium
GTTGGAGTTGCAGTTGGTGTGCTGGTTGGGGTACTTGACGGTGTGGCTGTAGGTGTTGGTGTCATTGTAGGTGTTGCGGTAGGAGTTGCAGTTGGGAGTAGCAAATCAAGTTACTACATTCACAGCATCTGATTTTGGGCGCACTTTTAGGTCAAATGGAGATGGTTCTGACCATGGTTGGGGTAATCATCAGTTTATCCTCGGAGGTGCAGTAAACGGAGCTTCAATTTACGGTGTGATGCCCACACTAACTATGGGGGGCCCAGATGACACAGGTCAAGGACGCTGGATTCCAACAACGAGTGTTGATGAATATGCCGCAACACTCGCGAGCTGGTTTGGTGTTAGTGCATCAAATTTACCAACTGTACTTCCTAATATTGGGCGATTTAAAAATGCGAATCTAGGTTTCCTTGGATGAAAAAACGCAGTAAAGTATCTGTACTAGTTATTGTAACGATACTCGTTATTTTATTCATATTATTAAGGAAGCCTTCTAAGAGCCTTGATAACTTCAAAGTTACAACGGGTGATAAGATTTCAGTAAGCGAAAAGATACAGCCTACTAAAATACCTGAACAAGCAACCTCCGATTTTCCTGCTCTAGCAGATTCTCTAAACTCAAAATCAAATACAATTGAGCAAGACCTGCATATAGTATCTGAAATTTTATTAACCTATCGTACTAATTTTCAAAATAAAGGTAACCCTATTGGTAGTAATGCCGAAATAACATTAAGCCTAACGGGAAAAAATAAATTAGGTTTAGTTTTAATTTCCGCTAACAATAAAGCTATCAATGAATCAGGTGAGCTCTGTGATAGATGGGGTACTCCGTATTTTTTTCATGCAGAATCTGGTATAAAAATGAAGATCCAGAGTGCAGGGCCTGATAAAAAAATGTGGACAAAAGACGATATTGAATTTGAGCCTTAATTCATGACGGTCATTAATAATACCTTCTCATATTTCAGATAAAGTAATTATTCAATAATATGAAATATGTGCTAAAAGTAGGGCTAATATTATACATATTATTAGCTAGTTGCTTCGCATCAAATAAATCGATGGTAGCTGAATTGCGTAAGAATGCAGAGAAAGGAGATGCTACCGCGCAATTTAAGCTAGGTTTGGCATATTACAACCATACGGGAGTATTGAGAGACTATGCAGAAGCAGTTAAATGGTATCGCTTATCTGCAGAGCAAAATAATGCTGCAGCGCAATGTAATCTCGCTTGGATGTATGCAAACGGAGAAGGCGTATCAAAAGACTACGAACAAGCCGTTAAGTACTACCGGTTATCTGCCTCCCAGGGTAATTTGGATGCGCAATGTAATCTCGGATGGATATACCATGAAGGAGTAGGTGTCATAAAAAATGATTCTGAAGCTTACAAATTGACTCGTTTGGCAGCTGAAAACGGATTGCCTCAAGCTCAATACAACTTAGGTGAGTTATACTATGAAGGCGAAGGTGTTTCTAAAGATATCGTACAAGCATGCGCATGGTGGCAAGTTGCTCGTTCTCTAGGTCAACAAAGCGCTGCAAAAACTTTACATATAATAACAAAGGAAATGAGCCCAAAGCAGAGATATGAAGCTAATAAACTAGCTGGTTCAATTTACCCACTACTAGCAAAAAATATTCAAGAAAGAAATAGGTATAACGCTAATCATCCGTAGTTATAATTATCTCATTGATAATATTATCTTTTATTACCGATAAATAAAAGAAATCCTCCGACAAGAACCATTGGTAGACCTACTATAAATCCTATTAATGTTAATGATATAATTGCACCGAATACGACCAATGCCAGGCCGATTGTTTTTCTAAGCGCACGCACTGAAAGGCCGAGGTAAATTAAACCACTAACTATAATTAATAGAATTATCTTATTCATTAGTTACTGTTAAAATCATAAAAATGTAAGTGCTTGGCAAACACCGAATATTTAGACAGATCTGATTGGTTGGGATTATACCGGTATATACAATACCTTTACTAGGCTACTATTTGAAGTGTATTTTTCGGTTGAGAATATTATACAAGTTATGGATCTAACTCTGAATCTGTAACGTGATGTAATATTCATTTGCTGATCTTAATAGTTCAGCAATTCTTACACTTAAACAAACAGTCTCTGACTTTTAATTCCTTTTTGATACGTGTCTTTAATATTAGTTAGTCTCACGACTAATACTGGCATCTTACCCGATCTGAATCGCAGACATATTATATTAAAAGATTGAAACAATAATTTTATAATTATTACTTTGTTATCTGATTTTAATAAATAATTTATGCAGACCAAAATATTGACAGTCGATGACAGTAATACTCTCAGAAAGTTAGTTAAACGATTATTTAGTAATTACTCTGTAGAGTTTTTCGAGGCGGGCAATGGTGAGGAGGGTCTTGAAATTGCGAGTAAACAGCATCTCGATTTGATATTACTTGATATTACAATGCCAATAATGGATGGCGTCACTATGCTTACTAAGCTTAGAGAAAGTGAAAAGACTAAGCATACACCTGTAATAATTTTAACAGCGTATTCTGATAAGACTACTGAAGCACAAGTAGGCCATTTAGGTGCAATTGAATATATGATTAAACCATTCGAGGAAGAAAGTTTCGTTAAAAGAATTCGTCATTTTATAAAATTTGAAATTAAATAATCATCTCTGTATTCGTTATTTAGGATTTATTATACTGACCTCTGTAAACATACGTCATTAATTATAAATATGGGTCAGGATTTAAGTTTAACTCCAAACTACGCACGAGAGTGGTTCACTTTAAAGGCAGTAGGTTACAAATCAGTAATTTAAAGGGA
>CAILDT010000644.1 GCA_903833025.1 uncultured Bacteroidota bacterium
AGATCTACACAGGCGAAGACACTCTTTCCCTACACGACGCTCTTCCGATCTCAGATGGATATAAATATGGGTTTAAAGATAAAGCGACTAAAAAGATTGTAATTCCTGCAAAATACACTTCGGTGTTAGACTTTGTTGATGGAATCAATGCTGTTACTGAATCTAAATTAGGTTCACCAAACATGGTGGTTGAACAAAAATGGAAAATTATTGACACAAAACTTATTATCGGAAGTTGGAAAATTACAAATGTAGTTGACAAGACAGGATTAAATATTAAAGACAAAATAACTTTCAATAAAAACGATTCACTGATTATTGAAATTAATACTATAGAAAAACGGTTTAACCAAAAGTTTTTTGGAACATATAAAATTGATTCCACAACGAAGAAATTAAGTATGTCTTATAAAGACACTTCAAATAATCAAAATATTAATTTAGCTTGGACTACTGACTTAATCAAATTGACAGAAACAGAATTAGAGCTGAAAAGTAAATCCCAAAAAGGCATTGACAGGTTTGTTAGATACTAACAGAACGAAAAGTAATTAAACAGTAATGCTTGAAAACCCCCGTTAAGCGTAGCGTCCCGCTACGTTTTATTTAACAAGGCGTCTCGCCGAACACTAAAAACAAAAAAGCTCCTTAATAAAAACGTAAGGAGTTTTTTTTATTAAGCATACTTAAAAAGTTATCACTTCAACAGGCTCAGTAACCGAAGAGCGATGAAGTAAATTTCTGCGCCCGATTGTAGTGGAGATACTTTTTTTGATTTTTCATCAAAAAAAGATTGTGATACTTCGATGAACTCTTTACAGGCTCCAGCGGGGAAATCAGTTTATAAAAAGAAAGAATGTGGCCGCCCCAAAAACTCATAATTCATAACTCATAATTCATAATTACATACCTCTATAATATTCCAACACATCCTTCAAACTTTGTTCAATAGTAATAGAAACCTCCCAACCAGTATCACGTTTCAACTTCGCATTACTACCAATAATTATTTTATTATCGTTGGGGCGCACCAACGCAGCATCCGTTTTTTGAGAAACAACAATGCCCAATGCAGCCGCCATAACAGTAATTACTTGGTTTAGCGACGTACCTTTGCCAGTGCAAACATTATAAAGCTGCCCCTTTTTACCCTTTTGAAACAACAAATAATAAGCACGCACAACATCGCGCACATCCACAAAATCGCGGATAATAGACGTATCACCAGTAATTAATTGTTTGATTGAGGAATCAGTTTTACTAAGCGCAATCAACTGTTTGGCGAACGACGGAATCACAAAAATATCCTTCTGATGCGTGCCCAGGTGGTTAAACGAGCGCGTCATAATAATATCCATCCCATAACTATCCACATAAACTTTCGACAGCATTTCCTGCGAAACCCGCGCCACCGCATACGGACTCACCGGTTGCAACGCGTGCTCCTCCACCAGCGGCAAATCGTCCGCACTCACATTTCCATATTCTTCCGACGACCCAATCGACAAAATCCGACAATCAATATTCAACAACCGAATAGTCTCAATCAAATTCAAAAAAATATTAGTATTGTTCGTAAAGCTCTCCACAGGGTGTTTCCAGCTCATCGCCACACTACTATTAGAAGCCAAATGCAGCACAAAATCCGGTTTAAATTCCGAAATCACCTTTTCAACTTGCACCTTATTTAGCAAATCCGTTTTCTGAAAACTACAACTCACATACTCGTAATGATGCGTTACTAGCTCCTTTTCGTGAATATCAATACCCAACACATCCGCCTGTATTTTATTACTTTCCAGAAAATCCAAAAAATGTTTACTCACAAAACCAGAGAAACCAGTAATCAAATATTTATTTTTATCCATAACAATAGTTTTGTGCAAAAGTAAACAAATATTTTTCCCGCTTCGCGAAATGAAACACTACGTGTAAATTACTAAGTGCGCCTCCGGCAGTCGGTGTGTAGTACGCACGTTTTTTTTCTGTCTCGCCAATTTTAAAGAGTATTACTTTATCGGTTCGTCAAGTTCTCCATACAAAGCACGTTACACATTGGCACCCCTCTCCTTTTTTAGGAGAGGGGCTGGGGGTGAGGTCTTCATTAATTACTATATTTGCGGAGAATGAGAGTTTTAATTTTGATGTTTTTAATCCGATGAGAGTTTTACAAATATGTAGTAAAATGCCCTACCCGCCAACCGATGGCGGAACAATAGCAATGAACTCACTAACAGAAGGACTCTTTAAAGCCGGTTGCGAAGTAAAAGTAATGGCAATAAACACACCCAAACATTTTATAAAAGAAGAAACAATAGACAGAGATTATCGCCGAAAAACAAAGTTTGTATCCGTATTTGTAAACACCAATGTAACTGTAGTAGGCGCGTTTTTAAATTTGTTTACAAACCAATCCTACAACATAAAACGGTTTTACAATAACCAATTCGAAACCGAGTTAGTAGAAATATTAAAGCAAGAAACGTTTGAAGTAGTACAATTAGAAGGCATTTGGTTAGCACCCTATTTAAATGCAATACGCAAAAACTCACAAGCCGCAATTATGTTGCGCTCCCATAATGTAGAATATCTTATTTGGGAACAATTGGCAGCAACAACCATTAACCCTATAAAAAAATGGTATTTGACACTACTCGCCAAACGATTAAAAAATTATGAAGTAACAATGCTAAACAAATACGATGGCATAGCAACCATTACTAATGAAGATGCAGAAGCGTTTCGCAAGCACGGCTGCACCATCCCTATAATTACAATTCCGTTTGGTGTAGATGTTTCGAAATATAAAATAGATAAACAAAGCATTGAGTTTCCATCCGTATTTCATTTAGGTGCTATGGATTGGATGCCGAATGCGGATGGCATAAAATGGTTTTTAGAAAACGTATGGCAACAAGTAACCGCTACACATCCAAACGTAAAATTATATTTAGCAGGTAGAGGTATGCCCGATTGGTTAAAACAATGGAAGATGAAAAATGTAGTGATAGTGGGTGAAGTAGAAAACTCGCATCAATTTATTAACTCGAAAGGAGTAATGGTAGTGCCTTTAAATTCGGGTAGCGGAATGAGAGTAAAAATAATAGAAGGAATGGCATTTGGTAAAACCATTGTTTCTACAGCCATTGGAGCAGAAGGAATAGAATGTGAAAACGGAAAAGATATTTTAATTGCAACTACTGCCGAAGAATTTGTTACCGCACTAAACAAATGTTTGAATGATAAATTGTTTTCGGAAACTATCGCAAAAAACGCAAGAATAATGATAGAAAGCAAATATGATAATTTAATTATCTGCAAAAAACTAACAGCGTTTTATAATAAACTCATAACTCATAATTCATAACTCATAATTAAGTTGAAGCTATTTATACTATTATCACGCGTACCATATCCTCTCGAAAAGGGCGATAAGCTTCGTGCGTTTAATCAGATAAAAGAACTTTCGAAAAAGAATCAGATTGTTTTATTGGCTTTGAATGATGCGAAACTGGATGAACGAGCGATGGATGAATTGAAAAAGTATTGTGTGGCTATTTCTATTGTTCCGTTTTCGAAATACACTATTTTCTTTAATCTTGTTCGTGCATTTTTCAGCAGAAAGCCATTGCAAGTAGGTTATTTTTATTTTGCCAAAGCACAAAAAAAAGTGGACGAGATGATTAAAAAACATCAACCCGACCATATTTATTGTCAGCTTATACGCACTGCCGAATATGTTAAGAAACACCCCAACATACCAAAAACACTGGACTATATGGATGTGTTTTCGAAAGGAATAGAACGCAGAAAAAAGACAGATAAGTTTTATATGAAACCATTTCTGGGAATGGAGTATAGGCGGTTGTTGAAATATGAACACGATGTATTTTCTGTGTTTAATAACAAAACAATTATTTCGGAACAGGATAGAGATTTAATTCCACACCCAAATAAAAACGAAATAAAAGTAATACCAAACGGTGTGGATACCGAATATTTTAAGGCAATACCATTCGAAAAAGAATTTGAATTGTTGTTTAATGGCAATATGAATTATCCGCCCAATGTGGAAAGTGTGGAGTATTTAGTAAATAAAATAATGCCGTTGGTTTGGCAAAAATTACCAGACACTAAATTATTAATATCAGGTGCATCGCCAAGTAAAAAGGTGCTTGCATTAAAAACAGAAAAGATAGAAGTAAGCGGTTGGGTGGATGATATACGATACAACTTCGCCATATCTAAAGTGCTGGTTGCGCCAATGCAAATTAGTATTGGATTACAAAATAAACTATTAGAGGCAATGGCAATGCAGCTGCCCTGCGTTACGTCAACACTTGCTAACAATGCAATAGGAGCCAAACATAACAACCAAATAATGGTAGCTGATACGCCTGAAGAATATGCAAAACATATTATC
>CAILDT010000645.1 GCA_903833025.1 uncultured Bacteroidota bacterium
AAACTTGGAGTGTGTGTATCTTGATTGCTCCGTGAAGTCTGCCTTGTTTCAGCATATCAGTTTGTTGTTATGTCGGTCAATATTTTCTTTAGTGTTCGGAGTCTGTCGAGGTAAGCGATGAAGTATTGGTTACCGCTTTGGTTTTTGACAACTCGGAGGTGGCTGTTAATGAATATTGATGGGTGAATAATCTTAGAGTGGGGGTTCAGCGCGATTTCGGCATCGGGAATTCGGGTGGTCAAGTTGAACTGCCCGAAGTAAAAAAAAAGAAAGTTTCGATTTCCGCGATTTCGGTGTCCCAAGCTCCTGTTATTAAAGGTGATTTATTCATTGTACAAAATTACTAAATTTAATTTATATTGTCAAGTTATTTATCGTTTATTTTTTAAAAGTTTTCGTTTCTTGGCGTTCCTAACTATATTTTTGTTAAATCTTTTACTCATGCAAAGTTAGTATTTTCTGTTTAGTAAATCGGTTAGGTTAAACCCTAATAATATTTAGTTTATTCATCATTTTATTCATTAATTCTACTTGTGAGGCATAATCAGCAAGTGTTTTTTTAAGGTGCTGGTTTTCCTCTTTGAGTTTGCGGTTTTCAATACTTAAATCAGTAACATGGTCGGCTACTTTTAAGTTATATAACAATGTCCGATTTCCACACTCGTTCACCCAAACATACATTTGCCCATCATCAACTTGAAATCTTTTTATAGAAATATTTATATACTTTTTTTCATTTACTTCGAGGCAAGATGCAATACCGCCAATTTCCCACGTCAGACCTGTTGTTTTGCACAATACTTTGTGTATAGCAACATTATGAGCCAATAAATAGTCTTCAGTTTCTTTATTACGTCCAAAAGTTCCTTCGTTATTTTTAAGATGAATGGTATCATTTGCGACAAACTCCAAAATCTCGTAGTCCTTTTCGGGCTTGGGCTGTTCTTTGGGTACGATTTTATTTTGCAAATTAGCAAACTGTTCTTGTATTTGAGCCTTGTGGTTAATTATATCATCAGCAATGCGAAGTTCGGAAAGTTCTACATTCCAAGTTTCGTTTTCACAAAATACCATTAAAACTTCTTTATTTTTAAATTTCATAGTATCGAATTTGATAATTTTTCCTTTGTTTGTTTCTTGCCCTACCTCCCAGATGAGATTTGAAATTAAACTTTTTACTTTTTTAATAGTGATTGTTATTTCGGGTTCTTTCGCTGTTAAATAATCGGTTCGATGCACCCTTTCTAAAATTTCATAATCTTTTTCTTTCGGGGCTTCATCCTTGTGGTGTAGTTCGGATAAAACAAAATCCTTCGTCCAACCATCCCAATTGTGAATATACGCAAAAAGGTTGGGATTCCCTTCTATTGTATAAAAGGAAGATAGTAGTCCTTCTTTTACTTCGCTTTCAGAATCAAATACAAGTCCTGTGGAACAACACCTTGCGCGGATAATAATATCACCATCCTTATATTGCGGTTCGCTGCCGTAATACAATGCGTTGTGCGTTCCTTTCGGAATATATCTAATTACAGTAAAATCATTTTTCATTTTGTTTCTTTTTAGATGGTTTACGAATTTGTTTATTAAATTTATCATTGTGTTTAGCTTTGTTGAATTTTTCAAGCCATTCGGGTTGTAGTACTCCGCGCGAAGTCGTTACCTCCCCAGTTTCGGGGATTTTGGTAGTGTCCGATATCTCGGGATTATCCAAAAGTATTTTCAGTTCTGACAGGTCGGTTATTACTTTCTTTTTGCTCATAGTTTTTTTAAGTGTTCTATTAATGATATGCGCGACTTTTCAATTTCTTCGGATGATATTCTCATTGTTCTAATAATTTATTAATTAAATAAATACACCAACTGATAATATATATCGCCACAATTATTTTAAAAAACATAATATCAATCGGCATACCCGAGAAGTACGCACCCATGAATACTGCTACAAAAAACAGAATAAATATTAGGTGGTATCTAAGTAGGTTATACATCATTGTGTCCATTTATTAGGAGGGAAAAGAGGATTTTTTAATTGCGCCTCTCTAATTTTTTCCCTAAATTCGTGTTCTTGTTTCATATCTTCGTATGTTGGAGGTTTTGGTTTTTTAATTTCTTCTATAATCCACCAAATAAATATTACAGATAATACCATACCACCCCAAAAACATAATGCAAAAATTATTATATCCATTAGTTCGTATTTTTAAGCATCTCGTTAAGTATAACCTTTTTAAGTTTCTTAGTGTTCTTGGTCATATAGCAATAGGTTGGTATTTCGTTAATTTAATTTTAAGTGCTTCAATACAAAGCGGGTCATTATTATCGTATTCGTAACTTACAAAATATCCGAGTTTTTTAAGTTCTTCCCCTATATAAACCATTTCTTTATTAGAGTATCCTTCGGGCATTCTTGATGTGTAATAAGTTTGGTAAGGTTGCCCATAATTTTCGATTCCATGACGGCAAAATTCCTTAATCATTCTTTCGTAAAAATCGGCAAACATTTTTTGTTTGTACTGCTCGATGTGCTTTGTGAAGTCTGCAATTAGTTGTTGTGCTGTTATCATTTCTTTTTATTTTTAGTAAATTGCCCTTTTTTTTGTTTCGTTGCGTTGCTT
>CAILDT010000646.1 GCA_903833025.1 uncultured Bacteroidota bacterium
ACTGGATGAAATAAGCAAACGAATTATGAAAGGGGCATTGAGGAGTAAATAAATAATTTATTTATGGAATAACAATAACCAATTTGTCTTACCACTATAAATCAATATTAACTTTAAATAAAAACAACTATGAAAACACTAAAACTAATTGTAGCAGTTGCAGCATTATTAATAGCAGGCACGCTATCAGCACAAGAAACAGGAATTATCAAAGGCACAATTACCGACAGCAAAGGAACCAATATTCCTTTTGTTTCAGTAGCACTGTTCGAAGATTCCACCTTTATTACCGGTATGATAACGGATGATAATGGCGATTTTACTTTTAAACTACTAACGCCAATTACCTACAACGTACGGCTTACATCATTAGGTTACAATACCAAATGGATAAGTAAAGTGGAAGTTTCCGCCAACAAAACATCGTACATATATAAGAGTATGGAAAGCGCAACAAATACTTTAGGACCAGTAGTAATTACTACAGATGCTTGGGAAAAGCCCGCCATTGACCCTACGTTTACCACAATGACAATTATAGATATTAATCAGATAGAAGATATTGCAGAATCGAAAAGTGATTTAATCGGTATTATTGTTTCCGTTACACCAGGCATATTACCTACTGATGATGGAAAAGATATTTATTTAAGAGGTTCGCGCAGAGGCAGCACAGCATATTATATAGATGGAAACAGAGTGATAGGAAACGAAGCCGTTCCCGGAAATGGAATAGGAGGAATATCAGTAATAACAGGCGGCGTGCCTGCCGAGTTTGGCGATTGCACAGGTGGATTAGTAATAGTAAACACTAAAGATTATAAAGTAGAAAGCCGCAGAAAAGAAAGAGCAAGAGACGCAAGTGATGAATGAATAACAATTAAAATAGTACAGATGTAGGCATTTAATTACAAAGTTTAACTCCCTTCAAATTCTCAAACTTGAAGGGAGTTAAACTTTCAAAAATAAATTCAAAAGCAAAACTCCTTACTACTATCTTTGCAGCCCAAACAAAATAGTAGTATGAAAAACAATCCGCATAAATCAATAATAATCTGGCTGCTTACAGGATGTTTTTTAATTTATTTAATGGTAGTAATAGGTGGTCTCACGCGGTTAACTCACTCCGGTTTATCAATGGTGGAATGGAACCCAATACTTGGTTCGCTGCCTCCAATGAGTGATGCTGATTGGCAAATACCGTTTCAGAAATACCAGCAAACTCCCGAATATCAAATCATCAACAATCAGTTTTCGTTAGATGAATTCAAATCAATTTATTGGTGGGAATATATCCATCGTTTCCTAGGGCGTAGCATTGGTGTAGTGTTTCTTATCCCTTTCTTTTATTTTCTGCTGAAGAAAAGATTTGATAAACCATTACTTAAAAAGATGTTTGTACTACTTGCTTTAGGAGCATTTCAAGGTGTATTGGGCTGGTATATGGTGTATAGTGGTTTGCAAAAAGAACCACACGTTAGTCATTATAGGTTAGCAGCACATCTTATTTCGGCATTCACAGTATTTGGTTTTACCTTTTGGTATGCCCTCGATTTGCTTTACCCAAAGCCAATAGAAGCAAATGCAATAACCAAAAAAGTAAAACGAATGGCAACAACTATGTTTGTTGTTATAGTTATACAAATCATCTATGGTGCATTTGTAGCAGGTTTAAAAGCAGGATTGTTTTATAATACGTTTCCTAAAATGGGTACAAAGTTTATTCCCGATACCGTTACTGATTTATCTCCCTTTTATAAAAACCTTATTGAAAACCCAGCAGGAGTGCAGTTTATACATCGTACCATTGCTTACATTGTGGTTATAATGGTTTTATATGTTTGGGAAACAGCAAGGAAAATGAATATGCTAAGAGAACAACGCAAAGCATCCAACGTAATGTTAGGTGTTGTATGCGCACAATTTATTTTGGGAATAATTACAATACTTTACGCAGTACCTGTAACAATGGGAGTGTTGCACCAAACGGGTGCATTTCTTTTATTTGCTTCCTCCTTGCTTTTTATGCACAGCATCAGGAAGACGGTTTGATGGCACATCCTTCCATTCAAAAGTTTCTATTAAATGGTAAATATCTTGCTTAACAAAATCCAATACAGGTGCTATTGAATCAGTATTTGGTACTGCATTAAAATATAATGCACCACGAATAAAATGTTTGGTGCTATCCGTTAAAAAGAATTGAAACGAAGAAGCTGCATTGCCTTCTATGTCATAAACTAAACCATATACTTTCTTTGATGGCTTTGAAATCGGCAACTCTTCTATCCCCGACGATTTAACCTGATGCTTGGAAGCATACATATATGACTCTTGTAAGTACTCATTTATGTTATTATTAACCGCTTTGTAAGTAAGATGAACAGTGCCGTTGAAAGAAGGGAAGTTTAGATTAAGCCAAAATGTTTCAGTATTAAAATCTTTCTGATTTCCAACTTTAGAGTAAGCAGGAATTTCAAATGTAAAAGGATAATTAACAGAATCATATTTTACATATTTCTTTTCAGGAAACGTAAGGCGCAAGTATGCACGTGGTTTTGGAGTAATGTTATCGTCATCGCTGCAAGATGAATGTAACAAACAGCCAATAAACAATAAACAATAAACAATAAACAATTTATTTTTCATCTTTCTCAATTGTTATTTTCACTCTCTTTATCTTCCTGTTATCAGCCGATTCGATAGTGAAAAGTAAATTATTAAACTTTATTATTTCATTCTTTGTAGGTATCCGACCTTCAATTTCTATAATCAAACCTGCTAATGTATCTGCTTCTCCTTTTGCTTCTTCAAAAGCTTCTCCATCTATTTCTAATATACGGGAAACATCATTCAAATGTGCTTTGCCTTCAAACACATAATTATTGTCATCCAATTTGGAATACACTATATCGTCATCATCAAACTCATCATTTATCTCTCCTACAATTTCTTCAATCACATCTTCTAAAGTTACTATACCTGATGTACCACCATATTCATCAACCACTACAGCAAGGTGTATTTTCTTATGCTGAAACTCGCGCAACAAATCATCTATCTTTTTATTTTCAGGAACAAAGAAGGGCGGACGAATTATTGTATGCCAATCGAAGTCATCTCCTTCATCAATGTATTGTAACAAATCTTTAGCATATAATACACCTGCAATGTTATCCAATTTCTCTTTATAAATAGGTACACGCGAAAACCCACTGTTGGTAATATCATCAAGCAACTTTTTAAAATCTCTTTCGTATTCAAATGCCACCACATCCATTCGCGATTTCATAATTTGTTTTACATCTGTACTTCCAAACTTTACAATTCCTCTTAATATTTTATGGTCTTCTTCCGGGTTGTCTTTATCTGAAGCAAGTTCCAATGCGTGTGATAACTCATCCACAGAAATATTATGCGACTTTGGCTTTATTACCCTATCAAGTATTGATGTAGAAAATATTAAAAACGTGCTTACAGGATAACATAACCGTTGTAAAAATTGAACAAAGAAAACCAACACCCGCGTTGACCTTAAAGGATTTTGTGTTGCATATATTTTAGGGATAACTTCTCCCACCATTAATATTAAAAATGTTACCGCTACAACCTGAATGATAAAACCTAATAAATGATTTTGAGAAAAATCAAACAACCCTTCCATTACCAAAGTAGAGAGAACAACAATGGCAATATTTATAAAATTAATACTAATCAATAACGTTGCCAGCAATCGTTTTGGAGCAGCTACTAGTTTAAGAATCTTTTCATCCGTTTTATTCCCTGATGTTTTCAGCTCTTCCATATCAGTTGGTGTAAGCGAAAAGAAAGCAGATTCGGCGGCGGAAACCAAAGAAACAATTGCCAATAATATTACCATCGTAATTATTGAAAACAATATTCCCATTGAAAGGGAATTAACGATAATACTTAAAGGATGATGTTGGAGAGAAATATTAATTGTATTCAGATAATCCAAAGTTCGGGGAATTAGTTAAACAAATTAAAACGGTAATCCATCTTCTGGTTTATCAGGAGCAAGTGCTAATGTTATTTTACTTTCGCTTTCTTCTGCTGAAAGAGGAGTGTTTTCTTTTTTACCTAACATAGTAAATGTATCACATAGAATTTCTGAAATGTAATGCTTAACCCCATCTTTTTCATACGAACGACTTCTAATCTTACCTTCCAGATAGATAGTCATTCCCTTCTTTAAATACTTTTCTGCCGTTTCCGCAAGTCCTTTCCAAACGACAATATTGTGCCATTCTGTTTGTTCTTTTCTATTGCCGCTTTTATCTTTATAAACTTCAGTAGTTGCAATTGAAAAGTTTGCAACTATTGCTCCTCCTTCCAAATGACGTACTTCAGGGTCTTTACCTAAATTCCCTACCAAAATAACTTTATTAATTCCTGACATTTTTTATTTATTTAAATGAATACTTTAACAAATATAAGAAAGTAAACCGAATAAATCCAATTAATATTATTTAATAATTATTCTATCCAGCAAAGCATTGAATGTTTTTTTTGATAGAATTAAACCGTGCTGTGTTTGCATAAGAGCCATCATCTCTTCTTCGGGAGGTTGTGCTTTTAATAGCTTCTGATTTTCATCTATCATCATTTCAAGTTTGCGACACTTTAATGTATAAACGGTTTTTAACACCAGCTTTTTCAAATCGTCCTCTTCTCTCATAATATAAATTCCTTTTGCTTCCCAGTTAGAAAGCACCTCTCTTGTATATAATAAATCAATGGCTAATGCACCAAATGAAGTATCGGGGTGATTTATAAAATAGTTATTATCGGGATGAGTGTCTTTTTCCAAATGCTGCACAAACTCATTATATATTGAATTATAAAGTTTGTTTTCA
Organism: uncultured Bacteroidota bacterium; assembly: GCA_903833025.1. GTDB lineage: Bacteria > Bacteroidota > Bacteroidia > 2-12-FULL-35-15 > 2-12-FULL-35-15 > 2-12-FULL-35-15. The sequence goes on from CAILDT010000646.1 coordinate 4,878, forward strand.
AGCATTGTAACTTCAGGATTTGTTAATTCGTGAATTAAAAGCTCTGCAACAGTAACTATAACGGGGTCTCCATTTTCATCCTTTTGGTCTAATGTAACTTTTTCGTTGCCATATTTAAGCAGCACTTCTATAACTTTTCTTTCTTGATGTTCTGCTTCCGAAACTTCTTTTTCTCTTTTATCTTCTCCTTCTAAAACTTCTGTTTCATTATTCCCTTCGGCATTTTGATTTGTCGGAAGTGGCTGTGTGCTCTTCTCATTAAACTTCTTTCTCCTTATTTTATTTAATTCAGTTAGCAGCACCTCCTCCTGCATATCCATTATTCTACTACACTCTTTGATATATACAGAACGATAAATAGCTTCAGGAATAATAGCAATGCTTTCTACAATTTCTTTTATTAATTGCGCTTTCTTTATTGGGTCGTTTTGTACTTCGCCCATCAACAGACTTGTTTTAAACGAAATAAAATCTTTTGAATTCTCCTTTATAAATGCTTTTAACTCTTCACTACTTACTCGTTTAGCATACGAATCAGGGTCTTCGCCGTCTGGGAATAAAAGAACTTTAACATTCATTCCTTCTTCCAATATCAAATCGATTCCTCTGAAACTGGCTTTGATACCTGCGCTATCGCCATCATAAAGAATAGTAATGTTATTGGAAAATCTGCGGATAAGTTTTATTTGCCCTACAGTTAAAGAAGTTCCACTGCTTGCCACTACATTCTCAATACCTGCCTGGTGCATTGATATTACATCGGTGTAGCCCTCTACCAGAAAACAATTATCTTGTTTTATTATTTCAGCTTTCGCAAAATAAATTCCATATAATACATCACTCTTATGATATATCTCCATCTCTGGAGAGTTAATATACTTGGCTACTTTTTTATCTGTACGTAATGTTCTGCCGCCGAATGCAATTACTCTGCCTCCTATATTGTGAACAGGAAACATTACTCTACCTGCAAATCGGTCAACATATTTCTTATCAGAAGGATTATTTATGTGTTCCGATTCTGCTGATGTTTTATCTTCATCTTTATTAAAGTCGATGGTAAGCCCTGATTTTACAAGATATTCAAACTTATGTCCATTTGCTAATGCAGTATCCGTAAATTCAGTACGTTTATTAATACTATATCCTAACTGGAACTTTTGTACAATGTCTTCCCTGAATCCTCTTTCTTTGAAATACCCTAATCCAATGGATTTGCCTTCATCAGAATTATATAAGTTTTCTGAAAAATGTTTTTGAGCATAAGAAGAAACAACAAATAAACTTTCTCTGTCGTTATTAGTTTGTAGTTGTTCTGGCGTTTGTTCTTCTTCAACTATTTCAATATTATATTTTTTTGCAAGATGGCGTAATGCTTCGGGATACGACATTTGCTCTTTTTCCATCACAAAGTTTACAGCACCTCCGCCTTTGCCACAACCGAAACATTTGTAAATTCCCTTTGCAGGGGATACATAAAAAGAAGGAGTTTTCTCATCGTGAAACGGACAAAGACCAATAAGATTAACGCCACGCTTTTTTAACGTAACGTAATCTGCAACTACTTCTTCTACTCGCGCAGCTTCAAATATTTTATCTATGTCTTCTTTGTGTATCAATTTGATGTTATAATTTTAACTTATTAGGATTTTGGCGTGAATCAAATACCTTATCAATACGAATTTCATTGTCTTTTGTATGATAAATGATAATATAATGGTAGGAAACCAATTTTCTGTAATTTATCACAGGATGCTTTTTACTTTTATATCGCAACCCAATTGCAACAAACCCATCTTCTAACAAATTTACTTCATTCATCAGATGAATAATAAATTCAAAAGATTTCTCTTCTCCGAAAATAAGAATATTAAATTCGTAAATTTTCTTTAAATCTTTTAATGCCTTTATTGACCAAACTATTTCTTTTTTGTTGGTCTCCAATTTTTAATTTCCTTTTTTAATTGAGAATGTGTTAGAAAATTTCCATTTTTAAAATCCTGTTCGGATGCTTCCAATTCTTCATCTAACAATTCTTGTGTTATAGGTTTTCCATCTATAGAATAACCAATTATATTGTTTGTTGCTTCTTTTTCAAGAATAGTTTGAACGGCTTTTAAAATAGTATTGTCATTTACTACATCTATTAATTTGTGTAAGTTATTTCTGATTGCTGCTGTTGTCATAAGTAAAGTTTTAGTTAAACAAAATTACAATGTTTTTTCGATAAAGTATTTGGTATTAAAAATTAAGTGGAGACATTTGCTTCCCTCCCTTCCTTTTCTTTTCTATTTTATTTACAAGAAACAAACTCATTGCAACCAGTACAATGCTAACTATTACTGTTATTCCTTGGTTGTCATCTACTCCTATTTTATCTGCTGCATCGGCAGCTATTGCTCCTCTGTTGCCCAGCCAAACGAGGAACACCTGCATACCGTTGTTTACAAAATGTGCTATCATACCGGGCCACAGCGAACCGCTCCAATAAAATAAGTAGCCAAGATATGCACCCATTAACATTCTCGGCACGAAGCCATAAAACTCCATATGGAATGCGCTGAATATAATTGCTCCAATCCATATAGCGATGTGTTTATTCTTGATACATTCCATCAATACTTTTTGAAGTAATCCACGAAAGAATATTTCTTCGCAAACTGCTGCCAGAAATGCTATGATGAATAAATTAAGTATTAAGCTGCCTATCGAAGTGCCTTTGGTAAACGCATCAGTAAGCAGTTTGGCTTCTGCTTCACTCTTTTTCATCCATTCCTCCACAACGCCTAATGCTGCTGGTAGCTGCAAATGGGAGTTCATATCGGCTAACCAATTAATAAGTGGCACTGCTAATAATATTCCTAATCCTGCCAATAACATAGTAGTTACAGCTGGTTTGGTGGTTATGCCGAGGTAATGTATTCCGGGTTTAGTCCATAAAGCGGCAATTAAAACAGCTGGCAAAACAAACAACAGAATTACAGATATTGCCTGCACTATCTCCAAAAAAGCAATAACTTTAGTATCTTCAAGGTTTATGCTGATGTCTTTGTCAGCACTAAGTCCTGTTAGTATTCCTAATAACAAAAGATAACCTAAGATGAGTGCTAATTTAAGTTTCGAGTTTCGTTCCTTTTCAATGTGTTCCATCGCTTTCGTTTATTTTTGATAATTTTGCACAAATCTACAAATAAGGAATAGCATTAGGATAGATATATTTAATTTTAGATTTCAACAATACAATAATTATAGCAATTGGTTAAAATAGGCAATATAGAATTAGGCGATTTCCCGTTATTACTTGCTCCGATGGAGGATGTAAGCGACCCGCCATTTAGGGCGGTATGCAAAAAGAACGGTGCCGACTTAATGTACACCGAATTTATTTCGTCCGAAGGACTTATACGCGATGCTGCCAAGAGTGTGCAGAAGCTTGATATATTTGAATACGAACGCCCTATTGGCATTCAGTTATTCGGGTCGGATATAAATTCGATGCGCGAAGCAGGTAGGATAGCCGATAATGCACACCCCGATTTGATTGACATAAACTATGGTTGCCCCGTAAAACAAGTTGCCTGCAAAGGTGCCGGTGCTGCCTTATTACAAGATATTCCGAAGATGGTAGAGATGACTTCCGAAATAGTGAAGATAGCAACTCGACCTGTTACTGTTAAAACACGATTAGGTTGGGATGATAATACCAAAAATGTGGTGGAAGTTGCCGAACGCTTGCAGGATATTGGCATACAAGCGTTGACTATACACGGACGTACCCGTTCGCAAATGTATAAAGGCGATGCTGATTGGACGTTGATTGGTGATATTAAAAACAATTCGCGCATTACCATTCCTATTTTTGGCAATGGCGATATTGATAGCCCCGAGAAAGCGAAAACGATGAAAGACCGCTACGGGGTTGATGGTATAATGATAGGGCGAGCTTCAATTGGCTATCCGTGGATATTTAATGAGATAAAACATTACTTCAAAACAGGTTTGCATCTTGCACCACCCACCATTGCGGATAGGGTAACAGTTTGTAAAGAGCATCTTGATTTTTCGATGCGATGGAAATCGAACCACGCAGGGATAGTGGAAATGCGCCGACATTATACCAATTACTTTAAAGGATTGCCTCACTTTAAAGAGTATCGCCTAAAATTAGTTACTACTTATTCGTATGATGAAATAATTAGTATTTTGGATGAAGTGCAGGGTAAATATTCGGAGTTGGTGGTTGCGTAAGCTCAAAACCCATCAATTTTCAAAAAATGCCCCACAATTCACTTTCTCCCCTTCGAAGTAAAAAAGTGCCATATTGCCACTAAACCTCAAAATAAGCCCTGCAAATTAAGAAGTGCCTGTTTAAAGGGTTCAGGCATAGTACATTTATTTTTCCTACTCATAAAATAAATTTATTTTGCCACCCGGAGATTTCTCCTGCTTATGTTTGAAATGTTTTTTGCCACCCGGAGATTTCTCCTGCCTATGTCAGAAATGTTTTTTGCCACCCGGAGATTTCTCCGGTATATGTTTTAAATTTATTTTGATACCTGTCAATTTTTCCGATAGGCAAAATAAGTTTTTTTGGATAGTAGTTATTTTTTAGCATATAGGTAAAAAACATATTTGGGAACTTGCGAAAATTCGTTATACGTGAAATAAATTTATTTTGGCACTAGTTAAAATTCTTCCCACATAAAATAAATCATTTTTGATAGGCAGTAAATGTTGGGCTATATGGTAGAATTTTTCAGCTCTTGTTAATAAAGTATTCTTTAATAAAACAGGGATTAATTTTTATAATAGCAAACTTTTGGGTTATAGTTGGCAGTAGCTTCAATAAACACAAAATGTTGTTGCCTATTACTTTTAGAATTAGTAAAGCAACGTGTTTAGGAGTGCATTTCTTTTTAATGATTAATTATTGAAGAACAAGTTTCCTGTTAATCACGTTTTTGTTTTCTGCTGATGAGCTTGCCGAATCATCTGTTATTTGCAGGAAATAAATTCCTTTGGCGTAGCCATTCATATCTATTGTATATTGTTTACTGTTTATTGTTGATTGAAAAACTACTTTACCTAAAACATCTCTTATATATATAGGAGTATTTTTTTGCTCGGAAGAAAAGGTAATGGTTGTTTGTGAGGTGAAGGGGTTTGGAGAGATGGTTAGGGTTTCGGGTTTGTTTAAGGAAGTGATACCTAAATGTTGTGTATAAGTAGAAATGAAATTACCAAAGGCATCGGGAGATGTACCCACAGCAATTGAATCTACAACAGTATTTGTAGCAGTATTTATTACACTTACTGAATGCGAACCCCCATTCGTAACATATACCCTACTTCCATCAGGGGTTACAGATATACCATAAGGAGAATGACCAACATTAATTGTTGCGGAAACACTATTGGTAGCTGTATTTATTACACTTACTGTATTAGAATTAGAATTTGTAACATATAACTTGGTTACATCGGGGGTTACGGACACGCCAATTGGATAAGCCCCAACTGGAATTATAGCAGAAACGGTATTTGTAGCTGTATTTATTACTCGAATACTATCTGCCGCAAAATAAGCTTTACTTCCATCAGGACTAACGCAAACACCCATTATATGACGATTAATTGGGATAGTAGCTAAAACAGTATCATAAGTAGTGCTTATTATACTTATTTTTCCTAATGGACTATCATTTCCAACATATACTTTGCTTCCATCTGGGCTTACAGCTATGCCCCTTGGAGCGGTTCCGACTGAAATTGTTGAAGAAACAGTGTTTGTAGCAGTGTTTATTACACTTACTGTCCAACCATCTACACTACTTACATATACTTTACTCCCATCAGGGGTTATACATATACCTGTTGGTGCATCTCCAATAGTAATTGTATCAGAAACAGTATTTGTAGCAGTATTTATTACATTAACTGTATTGTATCCCCAATTTGCAATATATACCTTAGTTCCATCGTTGCTTACTGCTACTCCGGCAGGTCCGTTATCAACAGGGATTGTAGCAGTTACAACATTTGTTGCAATATCTATTACTGATACATTATGACTCATCCAATTCGTTACATACGCCGTTTGCGCATTTGCAGCATTTGCAAACAAAACAATTGTTGTGAGAAGTAATAGTTTTTTCATTGTGTTTATTTTAAAGATGTGTAAAGATATATTATTCTCCCATCATTCGTTTCTTCCAGCTTTCAGGAATTGGTATGGGCTGGTTGGTTTTATAATTAAAGCAAACAATTACTGCTAATCCTTTTGCGGCAATTGTTTCTTCGCCATTTATTAGGCGTACTATGGTGCAACTCATATCGAAACTACTATTACCAATGCGCGAAACCCAGGTGTAAACAAATACTTTATCGTCTAATAAAATGGGCTGCTTGTATTCCATTTCTATTTTAGCAAGTATCACGCCTTCGTTGTCCCAGTCTATTATTATTGGCTTAGTGAGCGGAGTCGAACTACCTGCCAAAGCATTGAAATAATCTACCCTTGCGAGTTCGAAGTAGGTAACGTGGTTGGCGTTGTTTACGTGTCCTAATCGGTCAATGTCTTTGAAACGTATTTGAATTGGGGTTTTTTGTTTGAATGGGTTCATAGGTTGTTTTGTTAGACCTCACCCCCTGCCCCTCTCCTAAAAAAGGAGAGGGGTGACGGTACGTGAAGTGCTTTGTTTATTATATTTTTCACGTCCTGCCCCCTCTCCTTTGGAGAGGGGATGAAGGGGTGAGGCTACTAATCCAGCGTTTCATACACGGAGTTATTACTTTTAAATTCGGGTACGAGTTCTTTCATTTTCTTTACTATAATAGTATTGTCTTGTTTCTCGAACATATTAATTAATTGGGTGATGGAAGTGGAGATGGTATCAAAATCATACTCCTTTACTTTTGCTATTAATATTTGTTTGTGATGCGTTGGCAATGTGTTTTCGTGGTCGGCGAGGAGTTCTTCGTATAGTTTTTCGCCGGGGCGTAAGCCAGTGTAAATGATGCGGATGTCTTTATCTAATGTTAAGCCGGAAAGTTTAATCATCTTTACGGCGAGGTCGTAAATCTTAACAGAATCGCCCATATCGAAGATAAATATTTCTCCACCTTTGCCCATTGCGCCAGCTTCCAAAACTAACTGGCACGCTTCGGGAATAGTCATAAAATAACGGGTAATATCGGGATGAGTAATGGTAATTGGTCCGCCAGTTTCTATTTGCTGACGGAAACGAGGAATGACTGAACCGCTTGAACCAAGCACATTTCCAAAGCGTGTAGTTATAAATTTAGTAGTTGATTTTTTGTTTAATGATTGAGTATAAATCTCCGCAATACGTTTGCTTGCGCCCATCACATTGGTAGGGTTTACAGCTTTGTCGGTGCTAACCATTACAAACTTTTCTACTTTAAATTCGACAGATAAATCAGCAATTATTTTTGTGCCGAGTACATTGGTGAAGATAGATTCGGAAGGATTGTTTTCCATCATCGGCACGTGTTTGTAGGCAGCGGAATGAAAAACAATTTCGGGGTGGAAGGTTTGGAAAACGTTTTTCATTCGTTCTACGTTTCTTATATCGCCCATTACCACTTCATAAGCAAGGTGTTCGTACTTATCGTGCAATTCCATTTCCATATCATACAAAGGCGATTCGGCTTGATCCAGCATTATTATTTTCTTTGGATTAAAACGAATGAGTTGGCGAACAATTTCGCTACCGATACTGCCAGCAGCACCAGTAACTAATATTACTTTGTTGGCTAATTGTTTTTGAATATCGTCTTTATCCAACTGAATGGGTTCACGTTCCAGCAGTTCCTCAATCTGTACTTTTTTAATTTGTTTAAAACTTAACTCGCCATTAATCCAATTGGTAACGGGCGGCACGTTTAATACTTTGGTATTGTGATTTAAACAAATATCTACAATCTTTTGTTTGCGGGTAGGAGAAAGGTTTTGAACGGAGATAATTAAATTAGAAACATTGTTGTGTTGTAACATTTCATCTAAATTATCGATGCTGTAAATAGTTATTCCCTCTAACTTTTTGCCTTGTTTCTTTTTGTCATCATCAATAAAACCAAGTACTTTATATTTAGTTCCTGCATCTCTATCAAGCGTTCGTTTGGTTATTATCCCCGATTCGCCAGCACCGAATATAATTACACTACGCTTTTCTTTATTGGGATTAGTGAGTTCTAAATACAGTGCTTTAAACATTACGCGCAAACTAATCATCAGAAAAGCAGTAGCCATATAATCAATAATGATGATGGAAAACGGGATTGGGAACTTGTGATTGATGCCATAATAATTGATGCCATCAATCAAACAATAAAGAATACTGCCGATGCTTATTACAATAAATATCCGTTGCGCATCTTTCGAACTGGTATATTTTACAATACCTTGATATGTTTTAGAAAAGTAAAAACTAAACGCTCGGATAAATAATATTAATCCGAACACAAGCGGGAAGGCGGTGATTTCGGAATGAGGAATAGAGAAGTTGAAACGAACCAAGTACGCTAATACTACCGAAAACAAACAGATGCCAAGGTCGATGAAAAAGATAATCCATCGTGGCATATTTCTTCGGAAAAGAATGTCGAGTGTTTTCATTGTTCGCAAAGGTAAAAATTCTTTTCGCATCGTTATTTATACACTAGTTATATAGAGCAACATAAATATAGTACCTTTGTAGAAAAATAAATAGATGAAACATTTAATTGAAATTGATGATAGAACCAAGGCAGGCAAAAGCCTGTTAGGTGTTGCACAAACTATATCGGAAAAAAATAAAGGAGTAGTTATCCTTGATGAAGAAGCGGATACTGTTTCTTTTGAAGTTTTTGCAGAGCAATTGAAAAGCGCAGTTAATAAACGACTTGCTAAAAAAAGTAAATAACAATTGAAAGTTATAATAAAGAAGTCTGCGCTAAAAAGTATAGAACAGATTGCTGATTATATTGCCTCAGAAATAAAAATGCCTGAAACGGCTTTGCGTTATACCGATAAATTAATTGAGTTTGGTTATGACCTCGGCAAACACTATAAACTTTATACTCCCTGTAAAAATAGTAGATTAGCAAAACTTGGGTTACGCTGTGCCACCTTTGATAAGAAATGGGTGTTTGCTTATAAAGTAGGTAACAAAAGTGTAATAATTCATCATATCATTTGGGCTGGAATATTGAAATAAGTAAGAACGAACCTTTGGCTCTCGCACTTACTTTTTATCTTTGCACGCCATATTATTATGCCTAAAATTCTATTCATAGCTGCTCATCGTCCTAATCGCTCACCAAGTCAGCGGTATCGCTTCGAACAATATTTTAGTTTCCTAAGAGAAAATGGTTTTGAATGTGAACTTTCTTTTATTCTAAATGAAAAAGAGGAGAAGGTGTTTTATAGTCCGGGCAATATATTTCAAAAGTTTCTTATTACTTTAAAAAGCGCGAAGACGAGATGGAACGATGTGAAGAAGGCAAACAACTACGATATTATTTTTGTACAACGAGAAGCATTTATGACTCGTTCTTTTTATTTCGAGAAACAATTTAGCAAATCAAAAGCTAAACTTGTTTTTGATTTTGATGATTCTATTTGGTTGCTCGATACTTCAGAAGCCAATAAAATATGGCAATGGCTAAAGAGTGCTAAAAAGACAGGGGAGATTATTTCACGCTCACATCTTGTGTTTGCAGGCAATAGTTACTTATCTGATTATGCAAAACAATTTAATACAAATGTGAAAGTAATTCCTACAACTATTGATACAACTATCTTTAAAAGAGAAAAAGAATATGCAAATAACAAACGTATTTGCATCGGTTGGAGTGGAAGCCATACCACGATAAAACATTTTGAAGCAGCAGTTCCTTTTCTAAAAACAATAAAACAAAAGTACGGCGATACTGTTTATTTTAAAGTAATGGGCGACCCTGAATACAGAAATGAAGAACTTGATATTACTGGCATTCCGTGGAGCAGTGAAACGGAAGTTTCGATTCTTTCAGGTTTCGATATTGGAATAATGCCTTTGCCTGACGACCAATGGGTAAAAGGGAAATGCGGGTTAAAAGGGTTATCTTATATGTCGGTGGAGGTGCCAACAATTATGTCGGGCGTGGGAGTAAATACAGAAATTATAAATGATGGTATCAATGGATATATCGCAAACAGTGATGAAGAGTGGGTAGATAAAATTTCAATGTTGATTGAATCTTTTGAATTAAGAAAGACACTTGGCAGGAATGGAAGGATAACGGTGGAGGAAAAGTATTCGTTGGAATCACAGAAAATGAATTACCTAAATTATTTGAATGAGTTATAAAACATTACATTTGCAAAACAATAAAATAAATCAAAACAAAAAATGGAAACAACAGCAACAGAATTAAAGAACGTAGCACTTGTAGAAAAACATATTTCACTGGGAGCTAAAATGGTACCTTTTGCAGGATATTTAATGCCTGTATCGTATAGCGGATTAAATGACGAACACGCAACAGTGCGCAATGCAATGGGTGTATTTGATGTTAGTCATATGGGCGAGTTTATTTTGAAAGGAGAAAATGCTTTGGATTTAATTCAACGTGTTACATCTAATGATGCAGCAGTATTGATGGATGGAAAGATTCAATATTCCTGTTTGCCAAATGATAAAGGTGGGATAGTAGATGATTTATTAGTTTATCGTATTGATGAGAAAACATATATGTTGGTTGTAAATGCTTCTAACATTGAAAAAGATTGGAACTGGATTCAAAAGTATAATACTAAGAATGTAGAGATGCATAACATTTCTGATAAAACTTCTTTGCTTGCAGTACAAGGACCAAAAGCTATATTGGCTTTACAGAAACTAACTGATATTAATCTATCAGATATTTCTTATTACAATTTCAAGAAAGGAAAGTTTAACGGAGTAGATAATGTTGTTATATCAAACACAGGATACACAGGTGCAGGAGGATTTGAAATATACTTTGAAAATGAACACGCAACTAAAATGTGGGATGCAATATTTGAAGCAGGTGCTGAATATGGTATTAAACCTATCGGTTTGGGTGCTCGTGATACGTTGCGTTTAGAAATGGGTTTCTGCTTATATGGTAATGATATTGATGACACCACTTCTCCAATTGAAGCAGGATTAGGATGGATAACAAAGTTTACAAAGGAGTTTACCAATAGTAAAAACCTCTTAGAACAAAAAGAAAAAGGAGTTTCAAAAAAGTTGGTTGGCTTCGAAATGATTGACAGAGGTATTCCTCGCCACGATTATGTTATTGCAGACGTTTCAGGAAATATTATTGGTAAAGTAACATCTGGTACACAATCGCCGACATTAAATAAAGCAATAGGGATGGGATATGTGCCAACTGCATTTGCAAAAGCTGATTCTGAAATTTTTATTATCATCAGAGATAAAGCAATAAAAGCAAAGGTGGTAAAGATTCCTTTTTTAAAATAACGCCTCACCCCAGCCCTCTCCAAAAGAGAGGGAGTAAATAATATGAGTAAGAAGTTAATCGTTGATGTTTGTTTTTCACCATATCTGTATCCTATGTATCATAGGGAAAACAGCATAGTTGTGGTAATTGATATACTGCGTGCTACTTCTGCAATATGTACTGCATTCGAGTTTGGTGTTGATAAAATGATTCCTGTTGCATCGCTGGAAGAAGCTACAGAATATAAGAAACAAGGGTTCCTAGTTGGTGCAGAAAGAAATGGAATTGCTATTGAAGGTTTTGATTTTGGCAACTCCCCTTATTCTTATCAAACGGAAATAATAAAAGGACAGACTGTTGTAATATCTACTACCAATGGCACACAAGCAATAGAGGCAGCGCGACAAGCATACCAAGTTGTGGTAGGTGCGTTCACAAATATTACTGCTTTATGCAATTGGTTAAAGGTTCAGAACAGAGATGTGTTGTTGCTTTGTTCTGGTTGGAAAAATAAATTTAACCTTGAAGATACTTTGTTTGCTGGTGCTGTGTCGGACATACTTCTTGCCGAGCACGAATTGTTTCGTTCGGGCGATGGTGCTTTAGCTGCAAGTTATTTATATACATCAGCACAAAAAAATCCATATAAGTATTTGCGCAACTCGTCGCATACCGAACGCTTAGCTGAAATGGGATTGAAACACGATATAAAATATTGTTTAACGTTTGATAAAACAGAAATCATTCCTGTGTTGGATGGGAAATATTTAGTGAGGTTATCTTACTAAATGAAAAAAACAATTTTCTTAATTCTCCTTTTCTCTCTGCTCATTTTTCTTTTTCCAACCAATCAACTTGCTTATTCTTGGGGGTTTTTTGCACATAAAAAGATAAACCGAATGGCTGTGTTTACTTTGCCCGAAGGAATGATTGGTTTTTATAAAAAGCATATTGAATATATTACCGAGCACGCTGTGGACCCCGACAGACGAAGATATGCAAACCCCGATGAAGCACCAAGACATTACATTGATATGGATAGGTATGGAAAATTTGCTTACGATTCCGTCCCGCATAAATGGAATGATGCGGTGAAAAAATATACCGAAGATACCTTGAAAGCGTATGGCATTGTGCCTTGGTATATTGATAGAATGATGAGCCGATTAACTGAAGCTTTCCGACAGGAAAATATGGATTTGATTTTGCATTACTCTGCCGATTTAGGTCATTATGTGGGCGATTCGCACGTGCCACTACATACCACTTCCAACTATAACGGACAATTTACAAACCAAAAAGGAATACACGGTTTCTGGGAATCGCGCATACCGGAACTTAAATCAGAAGGTTATGATTATTGGGTTGGTAAGGCAAAGTACATTGATAAACCAATTGAAAAAGCGTGGAGTACTGTAAAGGCAAGTAATGCAGCACTCGATTCTGTTTTGATTTTTGAAGCTCAATTAAACGCTAAGTATTCTCCAGATAAAAAATATAGTTTCGAAAACAGAGGAGCAACGCTGATGAAAGTGTATTCGGTTGAATATACTTCTGATTATAATAATATGCTGGATGGAATGGTGGAGCGACGAATGCGTGCTGCTATACTTACTGTGGGTAGTATGTGGTACACGGCTTGGGTAAATGCAGGTAAACCAAATTTAGATAAGTTTGATAACAAAGAGATTTCGGATTCCTTAAAACTGTTTAATAAGCAGGAAGAGCAATTAAAGGATAATTCAGGTAAGGAAGTGAAAGGGCATAATGATTAGATACTTTCTATGAATTATTATTTTGTACTTTTACATCAAAATAAAACGCAATGAACATACAGGCACAAAAGATAGAATTAGTAAAAATGATTTTAAACATTAAGGATAAAAATGTTTTGAATAATTTTATTCAATTAGTTAAAGTATCAAAGGAAGATTGGTGGGATAAAATTTCGGATTCGGAGAGAGTTGCAATAGAAGAAGGGTTAGCCGAATTAGACAAAGGATTGGGCATACCTCATAAAGAAGTTATGAAAAAGTATAAAAAATGGCTTTGACAATTATATGGTCGCCGAAATCACAAAAAACTTTTGATAAAATCATAATATATATCCTCAACCATTTTACCGAGCGTGAAGTCAAAAAATTTATTGCAGAGGTAAATGGAAAATTAGAAACCATAGTTTCATTTCCTAAAGCATATCCTAAGTCCAAGCAGAATAAAAAATTACATCATTGTGTAATCAATAAATTTACATCTATGGTTTATAGATATGAAGAGGAAAAACAAACAATTGAAATAGTACTATTTTGGGACAACAGAACCAATCCCGATAAAATAAAGCCTTAAAATATTCTTGATTCTTTAAGTATTTGAAGACAAAATCTTTTTTATTTCTCTACAATAACTTTCCTAAAGTGAAATAAATCCCTTCGTTTTATTAATACTCCAGCGGCTTTGTTTCTTCTTCCTTTTCTGTTTTTGTTTCTGCTAAATAAACCTGCAATTTTGCGAGTGTTTGTAATTCCTCCAAATCTTTTTTACGAATAACATAGGTTTCGCTCCAGTTGTCGTGCCAGCCGGTTTTACCAAAACAAGACAGTTGCTCGAAAGGAACGATGCGAGAAATGGAACGAATAAATATTTGTTTTGTTGTTGGCTTGTCGCCATATTCATTTACTACTACTCTTTTCAAAATCAACTTTGCCAAGCTACCCTGTGCAGCAGCTTCAAAAATAAAATAGTAAGCAGGATACAGCAAAAGGTATAAAACAATATCAATCATTCTTGTATTTAATGTTTGTATCCAATCAGCACCGCCCAAAAGAGCGATAAACACACCAAGACCAAGTGCAAAAATATATTCGAAGAGATAAAAGAAGATGCGGTCCATTAGAAAATGCAGGAACCTTGCCCAACCAGAAACAAAATTTACTTCCTTATACCGCCAGTAGGTTTTGTCAACAGTAACGTATTCTCCTACTTTGTTTTTTACTTTTCTTTTTACTGTATAGGTTTCTTTTATCTCTGTAATTTTTACTCTGTTCGACATTTTATAGAAATAACCTCACCAGTGCGAGATTCAAAATCAAAAGTAAGGTTAAATTTGGTATTAAATCAGTATTGGTTCAAATTAAGATTAAAGCATACCTTATTTAATTGATTAATATTTCTGTTTCTATGGTTTTAGGTTTTGTTTCTATGGTTTTCTGCTCAATTTAACACATTTCTACTTTTATTTAAGCTTAAGCCGTTCATTATTATAAATAAAAACCCGACAGGATTTCAAAATCTGTCGGGTTTAAACATAAATAAGTAATCCGATAACCTATTTCACCAACTCCAAATCCAAAATAACAAACGAATTTGGTTTTATTGCCGGACGAGGTTTTGGGTTTTCGGCAGTAGGTTTTGGTTTTTCTCCTCTATCGGCAGTAGGCAAATATATATGGTGCGTTTTGGCAGATACCGAAATGGTACGCGCTCCTTTTTGTGTCTCCACATTTTCGAGCACTTTAAAAGTATTGGCATCTACTTCCTGAACCACTGTTAGCGTTCCGTCGCCATTGGAGCTATAAGCACGTTTCAGCACCGGGTCGAAACCGCAACCATCAGGGTGTTCGCCAATAGGTACCGAAGTAATTATTTTACCTGTTTCGCAATCTACAATCATCATCATTTTATTGTCGCAAACTGCAAACAGGCGGTTATTTGCTATGTCGATAGCTAATCCCGATGGTTCTTTGCCTTCTTTCAAACGCCATTTGTTTTCTACTTTTAATGTCTTCGGATTAATTTGGCAAATCATACTAAGGTCTTCTATGTTACAAAATATCTTTCCTTTACCATTAGTAACCGCAAATTCGGGATTGCCATCCAACGCTATTTTACCAATAGTTTCGCCGGTAATAGCATCAATAGCTGTAATATTGTTACTGCCGCCGTTAAAGGTAAATACTCGTTTGGTAAAATTATCATACATAATAGCATCAGGGTTTTGCCCTACATTAGGTATCTTCCCAATAGCAGTAAGGTTAGTTAAATCGAACACAGTAACTGACGAATCTCTGCCATTGGTAATAAACCCTTTGCCTAAATTTTGCGCCAGCGCAATGCCGTGTACACCTTTCAAATCCTTAATAGTGCCAATTAGTTTGCCATCTTTAGTATCTATCACTTGCACCATTGTTTGGTGCGAAATATAGAGATGCCCCGTAGTATCGTCCACCGCAAGGTAATCCCAACCACCATCGCCTTCCACCGAAAACTTATTGGCTATTTTATATTGAGATTTTTGTGCAGTAGCAATGTTTATGCTGATTAGCAGTACAAAAACGGAAAGAGAGATGTAGTTTTTCATTTGATGCTTGTTTGTTTGCCTCACCCGTCACCCCTCTCCTAAAAAAGGAGAGGGGTGACGGAGTTAGAAGATGTTTATTTATATTACCAACAGCTATTAACTATTCGCTAATAACTATTTACTATCCTAATGATGGTGCCCGTGTTCGCCGTGTACGTGTCCGTGCGCCAATTCATCAGCAGTAGCAGGGCGCACATCAAGCACTTCGCCAACGAAATGTAAATCAGTACCCGCAAGCGGATGATTA
Source organism: uncultured Bacteroidota bacterium (assembly GCA_903833025.1). GTDB lineage: Bacteria > Bacteroidota > Bacteroidia > 2-12-FULL-35-15 > 2-12-FULL-35-15 > 2-12-FULL-35-15. The sequence continues at coordinate 20,957 of CAILDT010000646.1, forward strand.
AAATCCATCTTCACGTGTTCCAAATTAATTTCCTTTACTGTGCCATATAAGCGGTTTCCTTCGTTATCCATCATCGGAAGTGTAACATCTACTTTCACATTTTCAGCATCAAACACACCGTCTTCGCCGTGGAAAGCTTCAATAGGAATCATTACTATGTGTTCTTCGCTACGCATACCGTACCCTTTTTTATGGTCAACAAAAAAGTCGAACGTATCGCCTGCTTTTTTTCCTTTTAAGTTAGCTTCAAAATCTTCGAGCAAACCACCTGTTCCGAAAATAAATACGAAAGGATGTTCTTTACTTGTTTGTTCTACTTGTGTTCCGCTTTCTTTTTCAGTAAGCGTGTAGTTTACCGAAACTACAGAGTTGTTTTCAATTGTCATTGTAATAAGTTTTTTAAAATTAATAAATAGTCGGCAAAAGTATTAAAATAGGAATAGCAAGGGATAAAAAAAGATATTTATTTTCGATGTGTCTTTTGATAAAGAATTAAGATGTATTTTTAACTTCGCACATTAATCTAACAACTATCAACTAATTGTATGAAATACCCAAACTTAATCTCCAGCAAACTCCCAAATGTAGGTACCACTATATTTACAGTGATGAGCAAACTTGCTGCCGATACCAATGCTATTAACCTTTCGCAGGGCTTCCCTGATTTTAATTGTGATGAACAATTAATTTCATTGGTAAATAAATATATGAAAGAAGGAAAAAACCAGTATGCGCCAATGGCAGGATTGCCAGCACTTCGCGAGATACTATCTTCTAAAATAGAATCACTTCATCAAACAAAATACGATGCCGAAACAGAAATAACAATTACCGCAGGAGGCACACAAGCCATATATACTGCTATTTCGGCAATAATCAGAGAGGGCGATGAAGTATTAATATTTGAACCTGCTTACGATTGTTATCAGCCGGCAATAGAAATGAATGGCGGTACAACTGTTTATTTACAGCTTAAAGCACCTACCTATACAATTGATTGGAACCAAGTGAAGAAGGTAATTAATCACCGTACAAGGATGATAATTATTAATACACCGCACAACCCTACTGGTAGCATAATGACGAAAGAAGATATGCTGATGCTCGAAAAGATTACGAAGAACACTGATATTGTTATTATAAGTGATGAGGTGTATGAGCATATCATTTTCGATAATCAACAACACCAAAGTGTTTCGCGGTTTCCTAAACTTGCTGAACGTAGCTTTATTGTTTCGTCGTTCGGCAAAACGTTTCATACAACAGGATGGAAAGTTGGCTATTGTGTAGCTCCTAAAAACCTGATGGCAGAGTTCCGTAAAGTGCATCAGTTCCTTGTGTTTTGTGTTAATGCACCGATTCAATATGCGCTTGCAGATTATTTAAGGGACAAGAATAATTATACCGAACTGAATAAATTCTATCAGGACAAAAGAGATTACTTTATAAAACTGTTAAAAAATTCGAAGTTTGAATTTACTCCTTGTGCTGGTACTTATTTTCAATTGCTGAATTATAAAAAACTAAGCAAAGAAAAAGATACCGACTATGCAATCCGCTTAACTAAAGAGTTTGGCGTAGCATCAGTTCCTGTTTCTGTTTTTTATCACGAGCCCACCGACAATCACGTGTTGCGTTTTTGTTTTGCAAAAAAGAAGAAACATTAGAGAAAGCTGCGGAGATATTGAATAAGATATAATAACACTTCGTCATTGCGAGCTTTTCGCGAAGCAATCTCAAAACTATCTTCTTCGAAAAGATTGCT